>NZ_JBEZZF010000013.1:0-97272 GCF_040639055.1 Promicromonospora sp. NPDC023987
CGCCCGGGTCATACCGGTCTACGTGGCGTTCCCGGTAATCATGGCCCCGGTGGGCCAGCTGGCGACCCGGACGTTCGGTCTGGATGTGGCCGCCGGTCGGGCGCTGACCTTCAGCGGCGGACCCGCAACTCCCTCGTAGTGCTCCCGCTGGCGCTGCCACCGCCACTGCCGTACGCGATCGCCGCCGTCGCCGTGGTCACCCAGACCCTCGTCGAGATAATCGCCATGATCGTCTACGTGCGCACGGTCCCTCGCCTCAACCGCACCGAAGGCCGTCGCGAGCGGCGTGAACGACTTCAGTCGGTGTCAGTAGCGCCTGACTGCCACAGACCGGCTGCGGGGAGCGCCCCTCACAGGTGCAGATCCTCAAGGGCGGTGAGGTATCCCTCGGTGTAGGTGGGGAACTGGGCTACCTGGTCCAGGAGGGTGTCGATCGGTATCTGTGCCCGGATCGCCAGGGATGCCTGGTGGATCCACTCCCCGGCTTGCGGTGCGACGGCCCATGCCCCGATGAGCACGCGCCGATCGGCGTCCGCCAGCAGCCCCAGCTGACCACGCGGCTCGCGTTCGTAGGTCCACGGCCGGGCCAGGGTGGCCGGGAGGTCGGTTTGAGTGGACACTGTCCTCAGGCTGGCCTGGTCGGCTTGAGCCTGCGTGAGCCCTGCGGCGGCGATCTCCGGGTCGGCGAACACCACGCGCGGGATGCCGTCGTAGTCGGCCGCCCTGGGCCGACGACCCAGGATCGCGTCGGCGACGATGCGTCCCTGGTACTTCGCGACGTGCGTGAACGACATCACCGCGGTGACGTCCCCGATCGCCCACACGCCTTCGGCTGCGCGGCAGTGCTCGTCGACCATGATCTCGCCCCGCTCACCGAGGCGAACACCGGCCGTGTCCAGGCCCAGGCCGTCGGTGCGCGGCGCGCGGCCCGTGGCGAGGATGACCACGTCGCCCCGGACGCTGGTGCCGTCGTCGAGGTCCAGCACGCTGTCGGCCCCCTCCGCACGGGCGCGGGTCGGGCTGGTCCCGTTGCGCACCTGGACGCCCATCTCGTTCAGGAGGTTCTGCGTGAGGTCACCGACCGGGGGCTCCTCACGGGCGAGCAGCCGGGGGCTGCGTTGAACGACGGTGACCTGGACCCCGAAGCGGGCCAGGAACACCGCGGTCTCCACCCCGGCGGCGCTCCCGCCGACGATGACCGCGCGGCGGGGAAGGTCTCGTGCGGTGTAGGTCTCCCGGTTGGTCCATACCGTGACCGTCTCCAGGCCGGGGATGGGGGGAGTCACCGCCTCTGAGCCGGTCGCCACGATGACGTGGTCGGCAGTGAGCTGGCGCGCGTCGATCTCAACCGTGCCGGGTGTGGTGAGGCGCGCCTCGCCTTTGATCACCACGGCGCCCTGGTCGGCGTAGCTGTCCACCTGGCCGGAGTCGTCCAGGTGGCGGGCCATGTAGTCGCGGTAGTCCCGAGCGTCCGGCCAGTCCAGCTGAGGCCCGCCCACGCCGGCGGCACGCTCGGCACCCGCGGCGGCCTCGGGCGGGCGCAGCACGGTCTTGGAGGGGATGCACGCCCAGTACGCGCACTCCCCGCCGATCAGTTCTCGCTCGATGACCGCGACGGTCTTGCCCCCGGCCAGCAGCCGGCTGGCTGCCACCTCACCGCCGGGTCCCATCCCGATCACTACGACATCGACGTGCTCACTCATATTGACCTCCTCAAGGTCTCGGTCGCCCAGCGCCGTTGCGGCGCCAGTTGGTTGGCGGTCAGGCGCAGCAGGAGGTGGGCATCTCGTTGCGGAACAGTCCGGCGGCGATGCGCAGGCTCTCGGCCATGGTCAGGTAGGGCGCCCACGTGTCTGCGACGTCGTCGACCGTCATCCCGGCCTTGATAGCGTAGGTGGCCGCGAGCATCATCTCCCCGGCACCGTCTGCCAACGCGTGGACACCCAGTACCGCCCCAGTCTGCGCGTCCGCGACGATCTTCACCGCACCGCGGGTCTCGTGCTGGACCAGAGCGCGAGGCACGTCGGCCAGGTCCAGGACCCGGGACTCGCAGGTGATGCCCTGGCGGAGCGCCTGAGCCTCGGTCAGGCCCGCGGAGGCCAGCTGCGGGCGGGTGAACACCACCGCCGGCAGGCCGCGGTAGTCCACTCGGGTGGGCCGCCTCTCACTGCTGGCCAGGGCGTTCAGGGCGGCGACGCGGCCGGTGGCGGCAGCGACGTAGACATACTGCGGGCCGCCGGTGACATCACCGGCGCCATAGACCCGCGAATTGGTGGTCCGCTGCGTCTCGTCCACCACGACGAAACCACGCTCGTCGGTACCGACTCCGGCGACCGTCAGGTTCAGCCCATCGGTGCGGGCGTGACGTCCGGTCGCAACCAGCACGCGCTCAGCCTGCACCCGGCGCCCCGAGGCGGTCACCACCACCACGCTGTCGGGTGCGGGCTCCACGGCGGTGGCCCGTTCCTCCAGCACGGTGATCCCGTCGTCGGTGAAGACACTGCGTAGCGTTTCGGCCAGCTCGGGTTCGGCGTGTGGCGCGAGCCGGCCCACCACGCTCACCTGAGCACCCAGGTGAGCGAACAACTGGGCCTGCTCCATGCCGACGTACCCACCGCCCACCACGACCAGCGACCGCGGGACCGCGGTCAGCTCCATCGCCGAGGTCGAGGTCAACCAGTCCACACCCTCGAGCCCGGGAAGGTCGGGCTGGGCCGGCTCGGCGCCGGTCGCGATCAGGTACGCCCCGGCGCGCAGCGGTTGTCCGTCCACCGCCAGGGTGCCCTCATCGATGAAGGAGGCCTGGCCGGACAAAATCTCGAAGCCGTACGCGTCGGCGACGTCGGCGTACTTGGCATGCCGAAGCAGCTTGACCAGCTCGTCCTTCTGAGCGACCAGCGAACCGAGGTCGACCCGGCCGGTGCTCGTCGGCGCACCGGGGAAGTGACCGTTCGCCGCGTCGTGCCGGGCGCCTGCAGCGGCCAGCAACGTCTTGGACGGCACGCAGCCGACGTTCACGCACGTGCCGCCCAGCACCCCGCGCTCGACCAGCACGACGCTGGCACCGGCCTGACGGGCGGCGATAGCGGCGGCCATCGCCGCACCACCGGACCCCACCACCGCAAGATCCATCTCGTGCACGTGATCACCGCTGCTCTGGCTCATCACCACTCCCTGGCTGGTCCGATCGCTGGCCACCAACCAGACTGGACCTTCCCCTGCAGGGGAAGGTCAACCCACAGCGCGAGGAGAATCCATGCGGATCGGTGAACTGGCCGCAGCCACCGGGACCACCACCAAGACGCTGCGCTTCTACGACGCCGCCGGACTGGTCCACCCCTCCACGCGCTCGGGCGCCGGATACCGGGACTACGACACCCACGCCATCGACCGGGTCCGCTTCATCCTCCGCGGACGGACCGTAGGCCTGACCCTCGCCCAGATCCGCGAGATCCTGGACCTGCGCGACACCGGCGCCGCCCCATGCGACCACGTCCAACGCACCCTTGACCAGCAGCTCACCGCCCTCGAACAGCAGATCGCCGAGCTCACCGCCCTACGCGAGACCATCAACTCGCTACGCCGGCGCAACGTCGAGTCCAGCACCTGCCAGCCTGAGACCATCTGCCGCTACCTGTAGAGGTTAGGCGACATCAGCAAGGACAAGACGGCGACCGTGCGCAGCTCGGCGCTATCCGACCGGCCCAGTACCCGGCTTCATCACGGTCCTTGGCCTACGCCGACGTCGTCGTCGTTGCCTCGTCTGCGCTCGATTCCCTCGAGGACGTCGTCGAAAGCCCGCCGGGACTGTACTTTCAACAGCTCTGACGCACTTCCGGTGGTGGGTCGCGGTCGGGGCCGATGTTCTGCCATGATCGGCCGCTGGTGATGCGAAGGCGCTGGTCAGAGCTGTTTCCGAGGTTTGGACGCGCTGGTCGTGGATGACGTGACCGAGCGAAGCAGCGGGCTGATCGTGGCCATCTCGACGCGTGGCGGGCCGGTGTGCTGTCCGGTCTGTGGTGAGCCGTCGGAGCGGGTCCACGCGTGGCACGAGCGGTCGCCGGCGGACCTGCCGGTCGCCGGGGTCCAGGTCGAACTCCGGGTCCGGGTCCGACGCTCCCAGGCATCCGCGCTTGCATCGACGCTCTGCGGCCGCCGATGTGACACGACTGGAGCGCGAGCAGGACACCGCGCCGTCACGCATGTGACTCCTGCCGGACATCGCATGCGAACTGCGTGCTTCCGCGTCAAAGTCGTGTCTTCTCCGTGTCCCTCCGGATCACCGGTAACGACCTCGGACGGCACCGCTACCCGCGACGGGCAGGTCCCGCACGCGAACCAAGCACTCCCCGAGGTCCTGCGGTACTCGCCGTCATGGATGGCGGGACCCAAGCCCGGCCACGGCGTCGAGGCCCTGCACGGAGCCACGGTCGACCAGCAAGGACGTGGCATCATGCGCAAGGCCCCACCCGCAACCAGCAAGCCCGACATTCCGCCTACCGCTCACGCAAGCCGGCGAAGCGAGCCGGACGAGCTGGAAGCGCGCATCAGGAAGTTCGTTGACGACCGCCCCCGCTTCTCGGCAGGCCTCGTAGCGACGATTAATCGAGCACTAAGCGCGCCGCCCGATCGTCGTTGAGCAGGGCGACGTGGGTCAGGACACCCGATTGCGGGAGAAGGTTTGCAGCTCGCGACGGGGAATTGAGCCAGATCTCCTCTATTTCAGAATCATCAAGATAGGCTTGTAGCGGCCCAAAGCCGCCAACCGCGTCCGAAATCTCCCGGACCACGCGCTCCAGGTCGGGCAACCCGGGGAGCAGACCGCGTGCAACGCGGTCCGCATAGTCCGCAGCCGCTTCACGCACCAGATCGGCAAACCGTTCCGGCTCGGCCATCGGGTCCACGCCACGACGCCGGACGAGCTCACGCACCTCACTCTCCAGCAGAGCGACCCCGTCAGCTCGTGCCAAGCCGGCCGCACGCTCACCGCCGACATCGAGCCGAGCCGGCCGACGCAGTTCCGTCCGTTCCACCGCAGCGGACATAGTCCTCCCCCTGAGCTCTCGCCACTCGCGCTCCCCCTGCGGACCGCCACCGACCCCGACCCTAGGAGGATCCATCCGGATCCGCGCGCCACGACAGGAATGCCTGTGGATAACTCTTGCCCCGCCCCAAGACACCCGCACGCGAGCGGGTCGAACAGTCCTGAGACCCCCGAGCCCACGCATCTGGCCCGCCAGTTGGTCGCTGAGTACATCGACTGGTTCAACCACCATCGCCTGCACGGCGAGATCGGCCTGGTCCCACCGGCCGAGTTCGAAGACACTTATTACCGTCACAACCCCGTGCCGACTACCGTCGACGCGTCAGTGCCGAGCCTCCACTGAACCCGGTGCGAGACAGTAGCGCCATCGACCGGAGCGAGGGACGACTCAGGCGCCGTGCCGTGGAAGCGCATGGTCCCTGCCGCAGCGCGAGGTGATCGACCCGTCTTTGGCGACCTTGTGCAGCAGGAACAACTCCCACGCATTGCACTCCATGCAAACCTCAGCCTGCGCAATGGGCCACAGCGCCAATGGAGCAGCAGATGGCCCATACACATAGATGCGGTTCGGGTCGAGCGCCCCTGGATGCGGACGCTCAAAGGGCTCCCAATCAGGGTGACTACCTCGCAGGCGCCGTCCAAACAGGGTGAACCCACCATTGCCGGTGTACGTACACATATCGACCATGTCCCAGCGCAGGCTGGACAGCCAACCCACTGATTCCAAAGCCACCACCACGAGCGGCTCGAGGATGCTGACTTCCCGCTCCAACTCATGCTCCGGCTGGACCCTGCTCGCGTGACTGGAGTCGTTCCTCATGCCGCGCAGCTTGTCCAGCAGATCGATCAACCCGTCAGGCCCTAGCGCTCCTTCCAGCCCTGGAAGTTCTGGGGCGGGCCCTTCCTTGAGCAGGCTCGAAATCTGGTTCTGCCACGTCCCGAAGGTCGCTCCGCCACCCCGCTTGAAGGGGCTGCGCAGAGAGTCATCGAAGTTCTGTCTGCGGTGGATCCGGACTGCAAGGGCGAGCACACCCACACAGCGGGCCACGCTCTCCGCGAGCTTGAGCAAGGCGTCCTTGCGCTGGGCGAGAGTCGTGGCAATGCGGTACTGCCGGGCCAGCGATGCCACGTGGTATGGATAACTCCACTCGGCTCGCCATACCGGGTCGCCAAGCGGTTGGACAAGCTCCCCAATGATGCGGGCCTCGTAGGCGGAGGCCGCGGCGGTGCGACGCATCTCGTCGAGGCCGGATCGCGGGTCACGGAACACGTTTGGCAGGATCCGGGAGGTCGTGCGGGCAAGGGCCTCTTTGCCGCCGTCGAGATCGACCAGGAGTGAGTTGAACTCGGGGTCCCTAATGAGTTCGACGGGCGCCAGCGAGTTCATTGAGACATGGAAATGCGGGCTCTCTTCTTCACCTGCCCGGGTTCGCAGCCACTCGCACAGAGCGCGGCCGCTACTGCCGAGGGGACGCAGCACGGTCAACGGTGTGAGGGCTTCCCCGAAATCCGTTGGAAGCAGTCGCCAGTTGCTCGCTTGCCCCACCACGTCTCCACCGGCACAGAGGGCCAGAGGCCGCATCGTTCCCGAAGCGTCGGGAAGATCCGCTGCGGTGACGGCGGTCTGAAGTTCGCTTCCACTGAGCAAGGGCATGCCCCCCGTCGCCCTCTGACCAAACCAGGGGCTTACAGGCCGCGCCACCACCGATAGCGGCCCAAAACCTGTATCCCGCCCGCCAACGAGGAAGGGAGCCCGCGGCAGAGCACACCCGATCCTGACCCCATCCAGGTCAGGCCACGCGTCAGGCGATTCGGGAGCTATCTCGCGCCGTACGTATTCCTCGACATCCTGCCCAAGAGGTACGTGCACGATGTCGGCCAACTTAGGGTCTCGAAGCGTGCGTCCCTGCTCGTCCGTCTGGACTTCGCCTCCCGCGTCCGAGATGGCTACGGCCTTGCGTAGGCGGTCCAACAGAGAGCGTGGGATCTCAGCCGACAGTCCTGCGGTCAGCAGCGCCGTCGAGAACGCACTCCTGAACGCTGCCCACGTAGGCCACGACTCACCGGCCAACTCACGCAGAGCACGCAACAGGTCCGGAGCTTGATCGAAGCGCTTCAGCACCCTCGATGATTCGACGTCCTCGATGGCGTCGTCAGTTACGGCAAACCGCTGCCTCAGCGGCCAATTGATCGTGACTGCCTGGTATACGAGATCGTCGGCGCCGAGCAGCAAGGCTTCATCGCTGCCGTCGTCTTCCTGGCCTTCTTCGGCCATACCGCCGTAGGCCGCCTCGTATCGCTCCGCGATCTGGGCGATGTGCTGATTCGTCATGTAGTGGCGCTTGCTGTCCAGCACCCTGCGCACTGTTACGGAGTATTTGCGTGCGTCGAGAGCGATGATCTTTCTTTGCAGTTGGGGCGGTTTGCGGTTGGACAGCAGCCATACGTACATCGGAACGCCGGTATTCGGAAGGAGGTCTGAGGGCAAGGCAACCACGCCCTCCAGCAGGTCATTCTCCACTAGCCACCGTCGGATTTCCGACTCACCCGAGCCTGCAGCTCCACGCTGCAGCGCCGAGCCTGTGAACACGACGGCAGCTCGGGCACCGCCCTCGTCCACGGGCCGCATATGGGCGACGAGATCTTGGACGAAGAGCAAAGAGCTATCGCTAACCCGTGGCAGCCCTGCTCCGAAACGCCCGTCGAACCCCAGATCCTCCGCCTCGCTTTTCACTTCCTCCTGCTGATGTTTCCAATCGAGACCAATCGGCGGGGCAGCCAACAGATAGCCGAACGACTCGCCTCGGTGCAGGTCGTTCGTGAGGACATCTCCGTGCATGATCCCTGTGGGACCCGCGCCTCTCATCAACCGCAGCGAGCGAGCTATCGCATACGTTTCCCGATTGATCTCCTGGCCGGACACCAACGTCCCGGCGAAACTTCCCACCTCTCGAAGGAAGTCTTCAACCGCAGAGAACATGCCGCCGGTACCGCAGCACGGGTCGTAGACAGTGATCGCCGGCCCCGGTCGCGTCAGCGTTGTGACATCCGGGCCGAGCAATAATCTGGCGGTCAACGCGCTTAGGTCCCGCGGACTCGTGTGCTCGCCCGTGATCTCTGGCGACGTTTCGGCAAAGTGCCGCACGAGTTCCTCGTACGCATGCCCCATCTCCCGGTCAGAAACGGCAGCGTGGCTCAAGTCCAGCTCAGCGAACTGAGCCACGACCTGCCGGAGCACCCGCACCTGCGCCAGATGCCAGACAGTGCGTGTGAAGTCGAACGAGTCGAGCACATCCACGATTTCAGCGGGGAACTGCCGCACAAGTCGGTCCAGCCCTTCGGCCAGGAGAGGCTCAACTTGTGGAGATGCTTCGTCGTCGACCACTAGCAGTAGTCCGGCGAGATTGTCCCCCTCACCGAGAGGTCCGCGCGTTTCAGTGATTCCTTGGGCGATTACACCGGCGCCAGGCACATCGTTAGGGTCCTCACCCCCCGTAGCAGAAAGCCGCACGTCCACTTCATACAGGCGCAGGCATTCCATACGACGCAACATGGTGAAGGGCAGGATCACCCTGCCGTACTGACTCGAACTCAAGCCGCCACGCAGCAGATCTGCTATCGACCATATGAAGTCCGCCCGTACTGGATTCCCGACCCCGGCCACTCGCCCTCCCTAGTCCGACGGCGCCTGCCGCCGAAGCACCGGTCATCATCTCACTTGGGCCGTGGCCTGGGAGCGACTCAAAAGGTGAATTCCGCGAGGCGTGGCGTTGATTACCGGAAGATCTACGTACCCCGCCTCAGCCTCGGAACAGCGACCAGGTCAGACTTCGTATTGGCACCGCGCCGTACACGTTGCCCCGGTCCAGCATCGATCGCGGCTCGGTTCAACCCTTGGTGTCGGGCTCCACCACGGCTTCCGGCTAGATCTAAGGGGCGATGGTCCCAGTACAGCCGCACGAGCTAGCCAGCGACGTGTACCGCCAGATCAGGACGAGCTCGACGACCGCGAACAGCACCAGGAGGATCGGCACGACCTGCCCCCTCACTCAGCGGCGCGTGAGAGCCTCGAGACGTCCGCTCGCGATGGTCAGGGGTATGCGTTCTTGTTCGAGGCGCCGGAAGCCGGCGAAGGCGGGGTCGCAGAGCATCTCGTAGACGGCTCGCTCCTCGGGTTGGAGGTGAAGGCCGAGTTTGGGGATTCGGCCGGTCAAGAGGCGACCCTTGCGGTCGTGATTGGTTCCGAAGCGGCCCCATTGCTCGTAGGCGACCTGGTCCATGAACAGGGAGTGATGGACGACGCCAGTGGAACGGAACTGGGAGAGGATCTCCAGGCCGTCGGCATCCAGGTCTCCCCAGTAGGCGACCAGCGGCGCGGAACGGATCCATTCGAGGCCTGGGATCGCGCCCGGACCACTACCGGATCCCTCGACAGCGATCCCGCCCGGGATGTCAGGGAAGGCGACGACTGTGTCCTTGTTCTCGCAGATGAGCACCACGCGCACTGGGTAGGGCAGGAGGTTGCGGTCGCCGAGGCTGTGGCAGTCGTGGCGTCGTCCACCGGCGAGCAGGTGGTCGGGGTCAAGGTAGGTGAGGTGGACGCGCGGCGGGTGTGGAGCGGAGAGTCCGAGGTCTTCCTTGCCGGACAGCGCGCGGACCATGTCCTGGCGGGTGTTGAGCCACTTCGCCTGCATGCCCGGGATCGGGACCTGGCGTGGGGTGCGTCCTTCTCCGTCGCGAACCTGGAACCAGGCGGCAGCAGTTGTGAGGATCTCGATGTCGAGGTCGGCCCAGCTGGTGATCTTCTGCACGACGGTCCGGAGCCTGGTGGAGTCGTTCATGGTCATGGGGAACTGCTCGGTGAGTTTGGTGGCGAGGAAGCGTGCACGGGTGAGCCTGTCCGGCCAGCCCTCACCGACCAGACGAGCGGCAGTGTCCAGGTCAGGGACGATGACGGCTTGCGGAACGACCTGGCCGGATTTGAACACGCTCTTGGACTCGGTCTCCAGTTCCACTCCGTGGGTCTCGGCCCATCTCATCCACTGGTGTATCCAAGGTAAGTACTTGGAGAATCCGGCTTCGAGGACCCGGCCCTTGGGTGGGGCTAATGAGATCCTGGCCCTCCACGCATGCGCCACCCCCGTCGCGTGTGCCGCCCACGCCCTCCCCAACGCTCCGTCGAGGGACTTGACGACGTCCTGCGGTTCGAGCGGCATCAGTCCCCCTTCTTGCTGGTCCGCGGGTTGTAGTAGCGGACCTGGGACTCGTTGGTCTGCTGGTTCTTGGTGGTCAGCAGGATCTTGTTCACGTGGCGCTCCAGGGTTGTGACCATCTGCAACGGAGCTCCGACGATGAGCTGGAAGTTCAGGCGGGACCAAGCAGTGACGGCGCGTTCGGTGTGCTCTGGATCGGCCTTGATGAAGGCTTCGTCGAGGAACACGGGGGCGAACCTCGGGCGTGCGCGATCTTCGTCACCGAGTCGGTAGCGCAATGCAGAGCCGATGATGAACGCGATGAGTTCCTGGGTCTCGCCACCGGACTTGGCGCTCAACGAGGCATAGGTCGCCTGCAGCTCGTTGCCCTGGTCGTACTCCTCGGCGATGATCGTGATGTTCCTGCGCACATCCAGCAGGAAGTCCCGTTCTGAGACCTTCGGGTCGTACCGGTCGTCCTTCGGGCCGCGGATCCGGTCCAGGAACCGGGCCGCACGCAGGTAGCGACGCTCGACCTGTTCGGCATCCAGAGCCGTGGTCGCGGTACTGGCCAGCTCGCGCAGCTCGGCGGTAAAGTCCACGATCTTGGTAGGGATCTTCTTGCGCGGGTTCATGTGCAAGTAGTGTCCACCGGGCCCGAACTTCAGGGTCCGCAGGATCGCGTTGATCGGGTCCAGCCTCCCGAAGATCTCCAGGTAGGACGTCTCGATCGCCTTGAGCAGCCCGACCAGGTCTTCCCCGGACCACTTGACGACGATCTGGCGGAATTCCTCTTGCCGTTCAGCCATCTGGCTGTCGGAGAGGTCCTGGCGGATCCGTGCGAAGTCCTCGTAGCAGCCCACATCCACCGTCAGCCGCGGATCAGGGAACTTTTCCAGATACGCCGCGAACGTGCCCGTCAGTTCGCCGCTGCTGCGGACCTGCTCGGTGCGGGCATCGGCGAGCGTCTTGCGCAGCCCCGAGCGCAGCGTCGCCAGGTTCGCCATCCACCGGTCCAGGTCATCGGGTTCGTTCCTGGCGCACAGTTCGCCGAACCGAGTGCTGATGCCGCCGGCCTGCTGATCGGTCAGCGAGATGCCTTGTCCCCGCAGCGATGCCTCCTCCCGCTCAAGGCGCTGCGCATCGCCGTCAAACTTGTCGGCCAGAGTTTTGATCTCGCCGATCTTTCTGCCGTGCAGGACCCGTTCCGCCTCCTCGTCGGCGATCTCCTTCTCCAGTTCGGCGATCTGCAAGTTAAGAGTCGCCAGCCGATCGCTGTCCGCCAAGAGCCTGGTGTGCTCGGCTGCCCAGAGCACGCCGTCCCGCTCCGGGGTACGCACGTCGATGTGGTCGAACTGCACACCAGCGAGCCGTGCGTGCTGCTGGCTCCGACGTTCCAGAACCTGCAAGCCATCGGTGAGCGGCTTGCGCTGCTGATCAAGTTCGTCGATCTGCTCCTCGACGATCGTCTTCGCAGCGCTGGTCTGCTCGATCAAGTCCTTGTTGTTGAACCCGAGGATGTCGTCCTGGTTCCACCGGCCGTGCTCACCGCGGACGCCCTGACGCATCTGCCCGGTCAACGTCACCCTGCGACCGCCACCTGCCAGGCCACGCGCGTCCTCCACGCAGACCGCGTTCAGTCCTGGCTCGGCGACCCGCCCGGCAACCCAGCCACGGTAGGGACTATCGGACTTGAACTCGAGCTTCCCGGCAACGGTGTCCTCCACCGCGGGCGGTGGTAGCGCCAGTCCGCGCTGGGCACCGGTGTACTTGAGTCGGCCTCGCAGCTGGAGGCTGTCGATCGCCGCCGAGAAGTCCTCCAGCCGTTCCAGGGGCACGAGCATCCGTCGAGCTTCGCCGCCCAGCACCACCTCCACGGCGGTCGTCCACCGCCTGTGCTCCTCGGCCACAGCGACAAGCTCGGCGATGAACGGTGCGTCAGCCACGTTCATGCCTGCTGCCCGGCAGACCTGATCACGCAACTCGTTCAGGTCTTTGCCGACCCGGCTCCTCGTTCCCTGCAGCGCCCGCAGCCGCTCACCGAGTTGGCTCTTGCGGTCAAGCAGCGGCCAGCGCTGCTCGTCAATCTCCTCGACCTCCCGGGCGACCTTCCCGCGTCGTTGGTCGAACGTCGTTGCCAACTCCACTCCTTGCGCCTGAAGGTGCTCGAACTGTGCTCGGTCGGCCAGGTCCACCCCGTCAGTGACCAAATCGGGCATGTTTTCCACGTGCACGGCCAGCGCTCGTCGCCGCTGCTCGGCCAGCACCCGCAGTTCCTCGATCTCACGAGCAAGCTGCTCCAGCCGGCCTCCGCCGTTGTTTTCGTAGTCAGCCTTCAACGGTGCGAGCCGAAGCTTCATCGTCACCAGGCTGCCCTGCGCCTGCAGCAGGTCAGCCTCTTCCTGCTCGCGACGCTCGCGATTGGCCTCCTGTGCACCGGTGACCATGTCGGCCTCACGGACGATGCTCCACAGGGTCAAGGGGCTGGGTCCGTCGGCGTCAGCGCCGTAACCGGTCAGAGTGACGATCTGGTGATGGGCCCTGGTGAGGCGGTCCCAGACGGTTTCAATGTCCTTGAGAATCTCGCGTTTCTGGCGCGTCTGGCGCATCTGCTGGTAGATGCCGTCGAGCGCAGCGAAGTGCTTGAGGACAGTGTCGGCCTCGTCGTAGGTGTCAGGCCGCTCGAGGACCATCTCCTTGTACAGTAGATCGACAGTGCGGATCTGCTGGCCTGCCTGGACTCGGGCCAAGAGCCTGAGGGCTTTCATTCCGTCGCCGCTGATGCCCCCGATGCCGAGGCTGGAGAACATCTCGTTGAAAAACTTCTCGTAGGTCTCGTGCGGTGCAATGCCCCTGGCCCGCAGTGCCTTGGGCTCAAACCTGCCCGGAACGAGGTCTTCGAGACTGGCCAGGTCCAGCTCGCTCTCGGTGGTGCACAGTCGGGTAGTGACGTTGCCGTTGACCGGAACGTAGTAGAGGCGGCTGACGGTGTAGTGCTGCCCATGGTCGTTGACGAAGACCATCGCGATGGCACCCCACGTCGCGGCCTTCTCCCCACGGGTGACCACGGGGCGTTCGTGTCCGTCGTCGCCGGTGACGGTGTTGATCTGGCCGCGCAGGTAGGACAGGATCGAACGCTGCTCGGCGCCGCGGGCACGGCCGGCTCCCTGGTTCGAGGCGCCGTTCAGCGGAATGTCGGAAGGCATCATGAGCGTGGTATAGGCATCCAGCAAGGTGCTCTTGCCCGTACCGGAGGCTCCAGTGAGCAGGGTGCTGTCGCGGTCAAGTGCGACTGTGGTGCGAATGTATCCGCCCCAGTTCACCAACTGCAGACGCAGCGCCCGCCACTGGGTGGTCTCTGGTGTGGCGCCAGCAATCCCGAACAGCCGCCCGGCCGCCGGCAGCAGGCCTGGCTCGTCGTCAGCGAACAGCGGCGCAGTGTCGTAGGTCGTCATGGCTGGCCTCCGATCTGCTGGGTCCCCGGGGTACCGAGCTGGTCCAGGAGTCTGTTGAGGGTGGGTAGGTCGATCAGCGCTTCAAGGAGGCGCACGTCGAAGTCGTACTCGCTGGCGCGTTCGGCGCCGATCAGGATCCCCGCTCTGCGGAGTCTCTCGATCGCCGCGTCAGCCTTGCCGTTGTCCCTGGCCAGGTTGGTCGCCGCGCTCGGACGCATCGCGGCGACGTGGCCCAGCATCGACTGCCGGTCAACATGCTCCACGTCGCGACCGGCGCCAGCGGCGACCCTGGCTGCGGCCCGCAGGTGGGTCAGCAGGATCGTCTCCTCCTTGTTCCAAGCCGTGCGTCGCAGAAGGGACGGCGAGTGGGGCACGCTCTGCGGGGCCATGGCCTGACGCTTGTAGGCGACCTCGCGCTGAGTATCGATTTCCAGGACCAGCAGCAGGTCGTTCAGCCGTTTGCGGATCAGGTGGGCGCCAGCGACGAGTGCCTTGTACTCCCGTGGGTTGGCTCGCCCGCTGACGAACCGATCGCGCAGCACGAAGATCAGGGCCCGGCGGGTCTCGTAGTCCAGGCTGCTCTCATCGCCGTCGAACAGCTCCCGGGAGATTGAGGCGTCCACATCGGGGTCGGCGTAGTCGTCGACCTCGTCGTCGCGGTCACGGCTGAGGAACGCCGGGGTATCGTCCCAGGCAGCTGTCTCGGTCATGCGGGCTCCTGAGGTCCAGGCCTGGTCAGGCGTGCGCGGGCGGTGACGAAGGTCCGGGTGGACCCGTCTGGGCGTATCGCATGGAATTCTTCGAGAGTCTCGCCGTCCGCAGGTTCCAGGAGTCCGTCGCGGTCTGCCAGGTAGTGCAGGCCAAGGATCTCCACCGGGCGCCGCAGCTCAGGCTCCAAACCGTTGAACAGATCCGACAAGGCGGCGTGGCGCTCCCCGGCGACGCTCTGTTCCAGCAGCGTCTGCAGCAGCGGCAGTGTGGGCCCTCCCCACACAGCCATATCCACCACATCCTGGACGCTCAGGTCGACGGCTTCCTCTGCTTCGGGAAGCGGCGGTGGGAGCACGTCAGCCGCAGGATCGTGAAAGTCCACAGGGAACGTTCGCAGCTGCATCTGCTCGGGCAGCAGGCCTGACTCCAGGCTTGTATTCGGTCCGGTCCGTGCCAACCACTCCACGAACCGGGCTTCCAGCGACTTCAACGTCCGCCCGAGCTCCCGGTCCTGGTCCGCGTCATGGGTCTGCAGATAGTTCCGAATCGACTCCGTCGTCTGGGACCGCTGTCGAGTCACCCCGACGAACCCGCGCCGGATGAATGCCGCAGTGCTGCGCAGCGTGCGCCGGTCCTCATCGCCGAGGATCTCGCCCGCCTGCGGATGAGCAAGCAACGCTCGAAGGTGCTTGTCGAGCTCGCCTTCCAACACCGAGTCACGCAACAATGCCAGCGCGCCGTCGAACGCCCGCCCCTCAGGAGTCTTCGCAATCAGGTCATCCGCGTGCTGCAAGTAGGTCGCCACCAGCATCCCCGGCGGGCGGGCATCACTGCGGAACTCCTCCAAGATCTGCTTGCGGATTCGCTCGAACGCCTCTTGCACCCGCGTGAAGTCCGCCGGTAGGCCCGAGACCAGGTCCAGGACGTCGATGTACCCCTGCAGCATGTACTCCGGCGTCGGCGCCGGCACCTCCCCACCAGCATCCAGGAAGTCGAACTTCGCCTGCAGCTCGTCGATCTGCGCCTTGTACAGGCGCATACGCTCATCACGATCCGGGTTCGCCGCCGCGTTGAACCGCCGCAACGAGTCCAAGATCGTCGAGATCCGGTGCTCCGACAGCGTCGACCGATCATGGGTCAGCAGATCGACGAGTTCCAATGCTTTCTGTGCCTGATAGGTGAGCGTGTAGTCGCCGCTCGTCTCGCGGTTCAGCCACTGCCTCGCGACCCACTCCTGGCACAGTTTCTGCCCCTGCTTCTCAGGCACGCCAGTAACGCCCGCCGCCCGAAGGTCCACGAGAATCCCGTCGACAAGCAGATGCATCCGCGCCACCGGCACCGTTGGGGCATCATGGGAGAAGCAGACACGAAAGATCGTGACCGTCAACTGCGCATGCGCCCAGCGCAACATCGTCAGCGCAGGTTCTTTGAACGCTTCATCGATGCGCGCATGCTCGCCAACGACGCTTCTCACAATGGGCCTCCAGGTCGACCGCGGCCAGCGCCGACGCCGCTGGCCAGTTACGAACGCTAGCCCTGGACTCTGACACTCCCCCGTTCGACGCGGCGAACTCACCCATTCTTCGCCCCCGGTCGAATCTCGTCCCCGCACAGGGTTCTCGACGCGACCATGTCAGTGTTCGTCCGCTCCGCGGCGCACGTGCCGTGGGACACCAACAACCCATCCGGAACACGCGCGGCGCGATGGCAACGAGAGCCTCACATGGATCGCCGCGGACACGCCGCTGGCCCAGCAACTACTTGCCGACAACACGCTGCCCTTGACGTCTCACTGCCCCGATCTGGCTCGCTATCGTCGCGTCCCGTTCTGGTCGTCCTCGGCGTCACGACGGTGCACACGGCGATCTGGGCCGACCTCGACCACACATCTGGATCCTCACTGTCTGGACCCGCCGTGCTCGCCGCGACGTTTGTCAGGCCTCGGCTATGTCAGGTCCGTCGCGTGTGAGAACACCCCCGTCGGAGCAGGCGTGACCACGTCGGCGATCCACAAACGTCTCCCCCGAACATGGGCAATCCAGACCAGCATCACGGCGCCAGAGGCCCGTCTCGGGCGGTTTCCCACGGCGAACCAGCTACCGGTCCCGCGTCAGAAGCGCCAGCGCGCCCTACGCACGACGACGGCGCGGTCTTACTGACCCCTGTAAGTCCACTGCTTGCCGGTCTGGCGGTACTGCTCAACAGGGATGGGCTCGACATCCGGGTCCATGCGTGCGGTATAAAGTAGGCCGTCGAGGTGGTCGATCTCGTGATGGACCAGGCGGGCGAGCCCGGTCTCATACGTTGTTGTGGTGACTGTGCCGTCGAGCGCAGCAGTCTCGACGGTGATGCTCAGGGGGCGGGGCACCATGCCCCGCACGTCGAAGAAGCTGAGGCAGCCCTCGTACTGCCCGTCCTGCTCATCACTGGCGGCGATGATGCGGGGGTTGAGCAGGACCAGGACGTCCGCGGCAGGGTCGGGCGGCTGGACGACGGCCGCAGCGCGGTCGATGCCGATCTGCGGTGCGGCCAGCCCTCGCCCCTTGGCGAACTCGTGCACCTCGGCCAGTCGACGCAGCACCTCCAGGAGCCGCGCGGTCGTCTCTTCAGCAGCGGTCCGCTCAGTGGGCAGGTCGAACCGCCGCGTCGGGGTGTCGAGAATCGGCGCGCCGGCCTGGACGATGCCGAGCTGGTTCATCTGGTCGCTGGGCTTGGTCGAGGTCACGGGTGCTCCTGGTCGGTCTCGGTCCGGAACCGCCATTCGAGGCGGTACCGGGCGTGCAGCTGTGGGTTGTCGGTGCTCCAGGTGAACACGTCGACGCCGCCGTCAGCGACGTGCGTGAGCGCGGTAGCCAGGGGTGCGGCCTCTGTGGTCATGGAGGTCTCGGTGCCCCACACGACGGGGTCGAGGTGGGTCGGGAAGGCGAGCTGCACCTCGAGGTGCTCGGTGGGTAGCCGCACGGCGCGTTGGAACCAGCGGCCCCATTTCTCGGTCGCGACGGTGTAGGCGTATTCGATCCATACGGTCTCGCCAGGGTAGAGCGGGAAACGGGTCTGCGGGTTCTCGAACAGGAGCCAGACTTCCTTGAACGCGTCGCGGTCGTGCTTGGCCTCCCACCGCATCTCCTCGTTCCCGCTGGACGCAGTCAGGTTGAGCTCGTCCCAGGTCAGCGGATGCTTCCGGTAGTGGGCGTTGGAGCGTTCGGGCTCGCCGGGGTACCGGTCGACGCTGATCCGGATCAGGTAGCGGGTCACCGGTTGGTCCCCGGTGTTGCGCAGGCGACGACGCATCGTGAGCCGGTAGGCGGTCCCGTCGAACACCAGCTGCGCAGCGTCATGCTCGACCACCAGCGCGCTGCCGCCCGCATACGGCTGCGGGCCCGGCCGTGCTGGCAGCGCCGGTGTCCGGCCTGGGCTGCGGGATGCGGCGAAAGCACTCCAGCGGCGGCGTACCGCGCCACCGGCGTTGAGGATGTCGTCCGCCAGGCGCGCGAACTCCTCAGTGGGTCGGTGGCGTCCGGACTCGACATGGGAGACGTAGGACGGGTCGAAACCCATCTGCTGGGCCAGAGCCCGCTTGGACAGGCCGCGGACCTCACGCCAGTACGCGACCTCCGCGGCGAACGCGTCGGCCTCCTCGGAGAGCAGTTCATCGGTCACCGTGCGCGAGCCCCTTCGCCATGGCGGACGTGAAGGTGAGTGAAGCGTGAATGAGCTCGACTCACCATGCCCTCACCCTCTCACCTGCGCGTTTCCTGGCCCTGCAGGACGTTCCGATCGAGAGGAGATTCTCGTGATGGCAACACCGCAATGGGCCGACGCGATCCAGCGTGGCCTGGTCCAGATCGCCCCGGACGCCGTCGTCCACCCAACCGCGGTGCTGATCCTGGCCGACCGCACCGGTCAGGATCGGCCCCTCGTCATCAAGACCGGAGCTCGGATCGGGGCCTTCGCCGTCGTGCACGGCGGCACCATCCTTGGCGAGGACGTCGAGGTCGGGCACGGAGCAGTGGTCGGCGAGCCGGAGACCGGGTACGCGCTGCGTGCCCACCACGACGGGCACGGCGCAGACACGGTCCTCGGCGACGGTGTGGTGCTCCGCTCAGGTGCCACGGTCTACGCCGGCGTGCGGATCGGGGTGCGGACCACGATTGGCCACGGCACGCTGCTGCGCACCGGTGTCACGATCGGGACCGGCTCCCAGCTCGGGCACTTGATGACCGTCGAGCGCGGCACCCAGATCGGCGACCGGGTGCGCTGCTCCCCGCTAACCCACCTGACCGCGCAGATGCACATCGGCGACGACGCGTTCATCGGCGCACGGGTCGGAACCATCAACGACAAGCACCTGATCTGGCGCGACCCGGACCACGAGGAGCCGCTACGTCCACCACGAGTCGAAGCCGGAGCGAAGGTCGGAACCGGTGTCGTGCTGCTGCCAGGCGTCATCATCGGCGCTGGCGCACTGGTCGGGGCCGGCTCGGTCGTCACCCGCGACGTCGCACCCGGGACCACGGTGTTCGGTAACCCTGCACGCGAGAACGGAGGACGGTCATGACTGCGCTGGACTGGCTGGAGACCTTGCGTCCTGGACTCGACGTCGACCCAGGCCTCTGGGCTGCCTGGCAGCGCCTGGACGCGGCGCTGGAGGACGTCGCCGCCAACGACCCCGGAACGTCCGACCCGGCCACGCGGTCACGGTGGCTACGCCGGGTGCGCACCCGTCTCGCGCCACACCACGGAACCGGGCTGTGGCAGGCCGGGGCTCAGTTCCTGGCCGGCTACCGGGACCTGGACCTGCGCGAGGCCACCGGGACCGGGCACGGGCAGATGATCCTCGACCACGCAGCCGACCCGCTCGCCGGCCACTGGGAACAACAGCTCGCGGGCGGCGCGCTGGTCGGGATCGCAGCGACCGAAGCACACGGCGGCTCGCGCATCCAGGAGATCACCACCACCGCGCGACGCATGCCCGGTGGGCGGTGGCAGGTTCACGGCAGCAAGTGCTGGGTCTCCCGCCTGACCGAGTCAGACGCGTTCGTGACTTTCCTGCGCGACCCGGCCGGCACGATCTCGGCCGTCGTGATCGACGCCGCAACGCCAGGGCTGGCTCGGGAGCCTCGGGCGCCTTCCGGGCTGGGTGGTTGGTCGTGGGGGATGCTGACGTTCGACGGTGTCGACCTCGACCCTGCTGTCTGTCTGCTCGGGGGTGTGGGCGAGGGGCTGCGAATCTTCCGCGACCATTTCACCGGGTTCCGGCCGTTGGTCACGCTGTGCGCCCTGGGTACTGCCGCGAGCGTGCATGATCAGGTCCGCAGGCTCCTCGCGGACCGCACCGCCCGGGGCATCGTGCCGCGGATCCGGGACAACGCGCTGATCACCCTCGGGTCCACCTGGGCGCAGATCAACGCAGCCATCCTGCTCGCCCTGCACGCCGCCGGTCCCGACAGCCACGACCTGACTGCACGACTCGGCAAGGCCCACGGCGTGGATACCGCCTGCCACACGGCCGCCGCGCTCGCACCGCTGATCGGCGCCGTCGGATTCCAGCACGACCACCCGATCGCCAAGGCGCGTGCGGACCTGGCAGCATTGCAATTCGCCGACGGGATCCACGACTCCCTCTACCGTTCCGGCGGATCCGAGCTCCTTCGCACGGCGACCAGGTGGGCACGGCTGCAGGCCGCCTGAGCTGCAGGCCGACTGGCCAGGGCGGCTACTCGGTCGGCTTCACGCCGACCGGGTATCCGTTCTCCAGCTCCACCGCATCGCCATCAGCGATCGCGCGGAGCGCGGCCTCGATACGACGGGCCACCAGGGGGCGCATCCGCTCGTGCACCTGATCGACCGTGCACCACGCCCAGGATCGCAGCTCCTCGTCGGCCAGTCGGATCGCCGCCGCCTGCTCGTCGGTCATGCGTCCGCCGTCGTAAACGAAGATCAGGCCCTCCGTGCGACCCTCGATCGGCGGCACGTAGTCCACCGCCACCAGGCGACCCGGCTCGACCACCAAACCCAGCTCCTCACGTACTTCCCGCACGGCACCGTCGCGGGGAGACTCATCAGCCTCAACCGCGCCACCCGGGGCCTCCCAGACCTGCTTGTACGTCGGCTCGCACAGCAGCACCCGCCCCGCGTCGTCAGTGAACACCACCGTCGCCGCAGAACGCTTCCGCGGGATCGAGCGCGTGTACTCCGCCGAGCCGATGTCCTTGCCCGAGGTCTCTTCGAGAGCGATCGTCACACAACCGAACTTAGCCCTCCCGCCAACGGCGCGCAGGCAGAGCTGGAGGTCCGCAACACATCACCACGCCGCCTCCACCATGCACTTTCGACCGAAGCAGGTCCATCTGGCGCAGTCGTGGATGGCTCTTACCTGAGGTCCTGGTCAAGCCCGCCGACGTCGACGTCCTCGGCCACCTCGCCAGAGTGGCAGCACTGGCCTGCCCACCGAACCGCAAGCACTGTGTACCTTGCCAATCAGGTGCGGACGGTCGCCCGCGTCGTCCGGGCGGTACCTGTCGTGTCGGTCCACGTCACCACACAATCGACGGCGTCAGGCGAACCCATCGCCAACAAAAGTGGGAACCGAGCCTCTTGGTTGGGCGGGATCGTGCCAAGTGGGCCGTCCTCGCGGAACACTCGAAAGAGCACGTTGTCCGGCAGATCCTCGAAGGCAAAGTCGACGTCCGAAGCAGGACCATGGGACGTGTTGTGCAGGACCAGCGACCACTTCCGTTCAGTCTTCATGCGTCCCTTGTTGTCGGTCCTCACCGACTCACGCACCTCGGCGCGCGGCCAGACCCCCTCGGACGGATCCGGACCCTGTGGCGCTTCTGCCTTCGACCCCTCGACGTCCTGTTGAAACCGACCGGTAGCGCGGCTGAGAAAGTTGTTCAGATGACCCACGAGGTCACCGGCTTGCGCGTAGTCGAAAACGAGAGCCTTCTTGCGCAGATCATCCAGGTAGTCCGTTAAACGTTGCCGCTCCTTCAGCGCCGGGCCGTTGAGAGGCGCACGCGGTCCCGCGTTCACCAGGACGGCCACCGGCTTACCCGCCTCGACGAGGACCTTGATCTCCTCGTCCGTCCCTGACTCGGCCTCTCCGGTCGGCGTCCCCAGACGGTCGTAAAAGAGCGCCACAGCAAGATCAGCCTCGTCCACGATCTGCTCGTTGAGGATGGCCTGCGGACGTTCGCCAAACTCCGCGACGGCGTGCTCGGTCCACGACACCGGCAGGACGGTAAGCCCCACGATGCGGCCGAAAGTGAGGTTCCACTGGCTGATCGTCTTCCGGATGACGGCCAGGTCTTGGACAGGCACGTCCCCAGGTGCCGAGATGAGAAGGTGCAGCGTGAGGGTGGGATAAGCCATTGATCAAACTCTCTCGTTACCGTAGGTAGAAAGACGCTGACGTAGCCGGTCTCTTGACCGTCATCCTGCCGGAGCAGGGTCTTCACTCGTCACGGACAAGGCGCAGTACCGGACGCTGATCGACCTCCCCGAGCAGGTCCCGAACCTGTCGTGAACCGATCTTGAGGGCCTCGGCCAGAGCAGGCACCCCTGCGCCGTAGTCCGCGGCCAGATCGGAGGCCTTCTTCAGCAGCGTCGGCACTTCTCCCTGGTAGGCGCTCGTGGGGTCAGCAGCTGGGTCGTCGACCATGGCCAAGCGCTGGTAGGCCCGCCGCGCCGACGACTCGGTCGTGCGGCCGCGCTCGACCATCCGACGGACAAGCGAGTGCGGCGAGACACCCCACGTCCTGCCGAGCCTGTCCAAGGCAGCCAGGTCGATCCGCTGCGGAAGAGCAGCGTCCATCGACGCCGCAGGGGTGAGGAACGCGGCGGCGAACTCGTCAGCTTCCTTCTCGACCGCCGCACTGTGCTCGCCCGAATCAGCGTGCATCAGCAGGTGACCGATCTCGTGCGCGATCGAGAACCTGTGCCGGAAGACGTTCTCACTGCGGCGCGGCGTGGTGACGATGATGGGGCGATCCACGATTACGACCGAGAAGGCGTCTACGGCGTCGATCTCCCCGATGGGCCGCACCGCGACAACGATGCCGCGAGACTCCGCCGTGGCGACCAGGTGCTTGACCGGTCCGTCGGGCAGGTCCCAGTGCCTACGCAAGAGTGCAGCGGCGTTCGAGGGCGCGGTCCCGGGCTCCACCGCCGGGAGATCCGCCTCGGGGAGTTTGACGTGCCGCTCAAGCGCGAAGGTCAGCTCCCACACCAAAGTGGCGGTCGCCAACGCTTTCTGGCGATCGCTAACACGCGCCGACCGCAGGCTTCGGAAATGGGCGTTCACGGTGTCGATACGCGCGAGCGGCCGTCCAACACCGAAGAAGCCCGGACGGACGTTCAGCGTTTTCGCCAAGCGGTCCAGGACGTCGGGGCGGGGAGAGTTGACACCGGCCTCGTACTGCCCGATCGCAGCAGCCGATACGCCCACTTTGGCAGCCAGGTTGGTCTTGCTGACACCGACGCGGACACGGGCCTGGGTTAGCCGGGCAGGCTCGAAGACGCCATGTGCCTGCCCGGAGCCGGACAGACCGAACAAGCCCGGATTGTCATCACGCATCCGGCTGCGCCCCCTCCTGCTCCTGAGGCTCGATGGTGGGACCGTTCGGAGTGCCGCTGTCGAACGACTCGACGTCGGTGGCTGCGTGCTCGGCGTTGAGCTCTGGCTGCCAGATGCTCTCCTGCCCGTGCAGCTTGACCTCACCGGTCTTCTGATCGAGCTCGGCGACGGCCCACTCGATCGACTGCAGCTGGCGCGGAGATGACTGGACCATCACGAGCACCAGAGGCATCGTGTCCCCAACCTCGCGCACCACGCGCTCGAGCTCGATCTCCTCGTGTGAGTCCTCGGCCGCTGGCTCGCCTGTGAAGCCCGGCTCGAAAAGCGTCGGATGAGGCGGCAGCGATGCGAAGCCGTTCTTCCGCGTAGGACTCGACGCGAACGATGAGACTGCGTCGACGGAGCCCGGGACGCGCCAGACGTAGATGAGGCAGTCGTTGACGACGGCGAGCTTGTAGCCGCCCGGGGCCAGCTTGTGCGTCCTATAGCCGCGGGCACGCAGCGCTTCGTGAACGTCATCCAGAAGGTCGCGCCACTGGCTACCGAAGCCCATCGCGTACCGCGATCCCGACGTCTGATGCGCTTCAGCGAAGCGGTTGTGCCGGGAACGCACGGTCTCGACCACAAGGGGACGAACGTTCCGGGCGTGGGAGCCGAGAGCGTCGGCGGGCGAGGTTGGGACCATGATGAAACCTCCTGGATCCGCGTCCGGAGCCGCGAATTTCGACCGGGACTGGCTTTAGTATGACACGCAATTCGCGCGCAAGCGCTTCAGTAGCGCACTACGGCAACATCTCCTAGGTACCGGGCGCAGGAACGCCGCGGTGCCGAGCAAGAAACCCGGCCCCCCGGTACGCCTGCATACCCGAGCGACCACCGGCACTGGGTTCGGCGACACTGACGGGCGTAGGGTGAAACAGAACGAGCACCAGCCCGGTGAAATCATGCACAAGACACCCGAACATCGGATCGGCACCTCTGACCGCTCGCGCGAGCCGGCCGGCAAGCCCGATGCGTTGGAGACGAGCATCAAGAAGTTCGTCGACAGTCGCCCCGAGCTCTCGGACACCCTGCGGACGGCGCTCACTCTCGCCCTGAGACTTGACCCGCAGAACACGTCCGTCGACGGCATCCGGGTCAGTCGTAAACACAGGGCGACAGCGCCTCGACCACAGCCAGCCCGGTCTCGCGCCAAACCCTCCACGACCCTAGGTGCGGTCCACGCAGGCGGAGCCGACCGTCCCCACCAGGCGCCGCACGACCCGACCTGAATCAGGCCGTCAGGCAGCCATCAGCACAGGTGGAAGGTGCGGTAGGAGGAGAAGGTTTGCAGCCTGAGAGCGCTATTCAGCACCTCGGTCGCGCCCATGAGCCAGCCACGTTCTGACCTGCGGCGTCGCTGGTCAGGGGCAAGGAAGGGCAGGTAGCGCAACGGTCCTTGCGTCCGGTTGGATCCAGGTTGTCTACGCCAGGTTCCGAGCCGATCGAAGGACCGATGCGGTATCACAGTACAACCGGGCTGAGCCCTGCCCAGACGAGCGAGCTGATCGCCCGGGCCTGGCAGGTCCACGCCGGCCGCCCACCCGGTCAGCGCTACGACTTCGCCATGCCGTTCGGGCACGCGGTCACGCTGGTGCTGATCTGCGCGCGTCACAACCTGCCCCAGCAGCTGGCAGGCGATCTGTTCGGCGTCTCGCAGGCCACGGTCTCGCGGATCTGGCGCTACCTGCTGCCGATCATCGGCCTGGTCACCACCATGGACCGCACCAGACTGAGCGACGCGCTCAATCGCGGAACGGTCCTGATCGACGGCACCCCGATCCCGACCGGTAGCCGGGCCGGGACCGGCACGAGGAACGTCAACGCCAAGCACCGCAAACAGGCCCTGAACATCCAGGTCGCCGCGTTCCGCGACGGCGTCCTGGCTGACGTGTCACTCCCGGTGCGCGGGTCGCGGCACGACTCACGTGCCCTGGAAGAGGTGGGCTGGGCCGACCAGATCACCGCTGCCCGAACCCGCCGGGTCACCGCGGTGATCGCCGACACCGCCTACGTCAAACACACCCGCCTGGCCCCGCGTCCGAAGAAGAACAAAGCCCCACGGACCGAGGACGACAGGCAGTGGAACCGCCGTATCGCCAGCATGCGCGCCCCCGTCGAGCGCACCATCGCCCTGCTCAAGCAATGGAAGATCCTCGCCACCGGCTACCGAGGCCGCCTGACCGAACTACCAAGCATCATCCACATGATCACCAACCTGGAGTTCTACAGACTCACCGGATGAATAGCGCTCTGAGACGGATCGCGGGATTCACTCTCCTCTATTCCGCTATTGGTAAACCCATGCAAAGATGCTTAAAGGCCTATCATTGGTGGCCATCTCGTCCTGAATGGCCGCGCCGTGTCAGCGACTCGAGGAGAAGACCGCGCTCGGCGCGGATCCGCACAGCCCGCCGCCGCTTCGCGCACTAGGTCGGCGAAGCATTGCAGCTCAGCCATTGAGCCCGCTCCCCCAAAGGACGGCATTCCCAACCCTGGCCCGAACACTGCCTGATTTTCGGGAGGCGGGAGTCGAAGCGACCACGCAGCGGACAAACCCTGTCTCCACTGCTTGCCTGCGGTTCGTCAAGCTGGCTTGACGAACCGCCATGCGTCAAGTGAACTTGACGCATGGCGGACGACGACGTGACGGCACCCGACCCCCTCCAGTTCGACATACTCCGGCTCGAAGAACTCACTCGCATGGTCGACCCACGAGAGATTCCCGGCGAGCCGGAATATCTACGTGCCGCCGGTCCCTTCACCAGCCAGTACCTCGAGGTGTGGGAGACCTACGAAGTGCGCGCGATGCACGCCCGGGCCCTCGAACGACCGAGGTGTCCGGATCCGGACGCTGACGCCGCCCTACGTCGCCGGCTCGACGAGATGCCCATGGTGCCTGCGCTCTACGCGCTCGGGGCCAACGCCGCCGTCGTCCAGGATCTGATCGACGGCCGCTGGCAGGCCATGCGAGCCGCGCGTCAGGACGGCGCCACCTGGGAACAGATCGGCCGGGCCCTGCGGATCACGAAGCAAGGCGCCCAAGACTTCTACAAGCGTTGGGAAACCGACCAGGCTGCGCCTCCTGCTGAGCCCGATCGCGAACCGACAGAAAACGACTGAACAGCCGTGGAGCGGCCGCGCGAGCTCGGCACGGCCGACCACGGCTTGGAGGAGGCATAGGGAGAGGTCATCGCGGAGTTGGAGACGCGGCTCGCCGAGCCGCAAGCCCGGATCAGATAACCAGATCTGGCCCTCTCCCCGTGCCAGACGTGACGAAGCCGTTCCGGTGGAAGGTTGCCCTCACGTGCGTCCACAACACCGGTACTGCGCCGGTCGGACCAAGCGGACACCTACATGATATTGTTGTGCCGCCGATTGTACGGACCTCCGGTCGCGGCCTGGCGCCGCGCGAGCTGAACAGGCTCTGGTGTCCTCGATCCTTCAACTACGAGTGAGGGATCCTGGGCGAGGGGTGGGGAACATCGAAGAGCGCGCTCGAAGCCGTAGACGCGTCGCACCCAGATGGTGCAACACAGGAGCTTCCCGTCACCAGACGGGTCCACTACGGCCCTTCCCATCGGGAGGGCCTCTGTCATGCAGAGCCCTCCGCGACCCCGAAGGGCACATAACTGCCATGACACCCAACCCCAAGTTCACGATTGCCGGCGCAGCCGACGAGAACATCAGCGAAACGGGCCGTCCGGCCCTCGCCCCTGGCGAGCTCATCGCCGAGCTCGGCGACCTGCAGATCACGGCACGGCTCCGGCCGCGCCCGACGATCCACAAGGTCCGCGCTCGGCCCGGGCAACTCATCAGCCGATCGCTCGACAAGGCCACGTCCGGCGTCGCGTTCACCGCACCCCCTGAGGCCGGGCGAGTCATCTCGCGAACCACGGACGACCCAACTGCTGCGGATGCGCAGATCGCCGGGGCGTTCCGGGTCGCAACCCCGGAGGGCGAGCTCCTTGCGGCGCACTACGAGGCGTCCACACCGATGCTTCTGCCCGGTCCGCAGCCGCGCGGCATGTCGGCCACCCGGGCCAGTGACCCTCTCTGGCCCGCGCCAACGATCCGCGAGGGGATTCCCTGCTACCGCTTCGCCGATGTGGCCACCTACCGGGCAACCACTTCCGGTGATATTGCAAGGACCGTGCATGACTTACGGGTGCGCAAGCGCCCCGCCGAAATCCTCGCGACCGGTGTTCGACAGGAACTGGCGACGCACCTCGCGATCCTGACCTTCGACGACGGGACGCCCGACCAGTTCGTCGTCCTGATCCGGGACGGCATCACCCGGTGGACCGCCTGCATGATGCTGGGCCTCGGCATCGCCGACGGCGAGCGGCTGACCGCGAAGCAGGTCTCCGAGCGGATCATCGACCGCCTGCTTCCGACGGTTCGGGTGTCGCCGACGACTCACGCTGACGCGTTCCAGACGGCTCAGCACGCCGTGCGCACTGCGTGGTTGCGCGAGTACGAGGCGGACGAACTCCCCGCACGTGGCCAGGAGCCGCCTAGCCTTGGGCAGCGCGCGATCCACCTGAACCAGATCCTCGTCGTGCCGACTCGTCTGTACCTCCCCACGGATGTCAACGGCGAGATGATCGGTGCGATCGACCGCATGGTCGCCGACATCCATACCGGCCAGGAGAAGTGGGACGACGACGACCAGTTCTTCAAGCAGACGCTCGACATCCTCCACGCGATGCATCGCCAGGGCGTCCTGTCCGACGACGAACTCACGCTCGTGCTCGACGTCGACGAGGACCAGGACCCGCTCGACCGGGCCGCCCGGATCTGCAAGCTGCTGCTCCACGACAAGTACACCGAGCTCAAAGCCCAGATCCGACGGCAGGGCACCTACGGCGCCGTGCAGCTGCACCACGCCGTCGAGATCCTCGCGGCTGCGCTCTCACGGCCGTGGGCCGGGATCAAGCCCCTCGGCTCGGCGTGGACGTACAAGGGCGTGCTCGACCCAGGTCTGCCTCACACCCGCCTGGTCCTGCGCTCGCCCGACTCGTACATGGATCTCGTCCCTCTCGCTCTCAAGGGCGACGCTAGCGCCAAGGCCGAACTGCGCCTCGTGGGCGCGATCGCCCTGGTCGCGAACGGCCGCGTCAGCACCACCCTCCTCGGCGGTTCTGGCGGTTCGAAGAGGCGTGTCCGGCGCATCACGTTCATCGAGTTGTTCAAGGGCCTGCTCGCCACGCGGAAGGGTCTGACCCAGCTGGCGCTGGCGGCGGACTGGTTCCACGCGGGCTACGAGCCGTCCAGCGATCCGCTACCGGCCGTCGACATGGACGCCAAGGGCTTCGCCTCCTTGGACGCCAACGGGCACGTCCGCAACGCCGCTGTCGGCGGAGTCCAGGCGGCGGACCTGGTAGATCTGGCGCTCGAGGGCCTCAAGACCTCCCCCGACGACGAGCCGGACGACGACATCGACCCTGTCACGCGGGCTCGCGACGAGATGGAGATGCGGCTCAAGGAACTCGCTGACGACGCTGAAGCGCTCAACACGCTCGTCACGTCTATCGGCGAGCTGCGTAGCCGGGCGCAGATGGTCGGTCAGGACATCACTGGTATGGGACCGTGGCAGGAGACCTTCGACCACCTCGTCCACGCCCAGACCAGCATGTACGCGTTCCGCCCGACCGGGGCCTCGGCGTGAGCACCGCAGAACCGTCACCGTCGCTCATAGCCGCGGCAAGGGACTGGCAGGCCTGGCTCGCCTCGCGTGGGCTGACCGACCCGGCAGCCATGACCGCCTACTCCGTCGCTGACCTCGCGGCCGGCGGGGGCCCCAACTTCAGCGGCCCCCGAATCTACTGCGCGATCACCGCCCTCGGCGTGCCGTGCTACGTAGGACAGACTCGTCGGGCGCTCGCCAAGCGCATAGCGGAGCATGTGCGCTCAGGGAACGCCCGCGACTGGGCTTACGTCGTCAGCGTTGCCGCCACCGGCTCCACCGTGCCCGAGCTGGACGCCCTGGAGCGATCGGCCTACGTGTGGATGGTGCCCGCCAGCAACCGCTGCTCCCGCAAGATGCCCGCCGTGCGCTGACACATCGACAGACGCAGGGTCTTGCCCTCAGGCAAGGCCCTGCGTCAAGGTCGCCGCGGCAGCAGAGCGCACATGTTCGGACGCACGCCAAGCCGTGCAGTCGTCGGAACCTGGCGATGGACCAGTCCAGCGTCCGCGGAGCCATGCCCGGCGCCGCCCAGCACCGGCGCCCAGATCAAGAGCGGTCGGGGCAACCAGAGGGAATTGCCGCGTCCACCGTCGTGATACTCACGTGGTTGGCCGGGGCAACCCCGTGCCGGAGGCCGTCGAGGACCTGGTGCCCGGTCTCCTGGTCCGTCTCGGCTTCGAGAACCCGCGCTTCCAGGTTCCTTCGCCTGGCGAGTTGCCTGAGGATGTTCGCGAGCGGGTGATCTGTGCAGCGAACCGGGTCACGGCGTACGCCGCGGCCGTACTGTCTGGCTTGTGCCTGAACCGTCGAAGTACGAGTGTCGCGCTTGGGATGCCCTGGAGACCGCCCACGCGCGTCCGTTGACACGAGCGTCACGTGCCGCCGGCAACGCGACCTCCCGCGCGGTCGGATGGGTCGGCGGCAAGGTCGGGCAGGCGGTCGAGAACAGCCCACGTCTGCAGAAGGTCCGTGACTCCGCGGCTGCCACCGCTAAGCAGGTGGGTGAGGCGATGCCCGAGGCGTTCGAACGGTGGACCACGGGGGCGGTAGACGGTGCGCAGGTGTTGCTCACTCGCGTGTCGCACATCGGCCTGTCACCCGAGCGCATGACGAGGAAGTACCACGAGGCAGGGCACGATGTGAGCGCGCTCGACGACGTACGTGCCCTCGACCTTGAGGTTGTGGACACGATCCGTGGGCGGAACCTCGATCTCGGCTACGCCAGTGCCGCGGCGGCGACGGGAACCGGAACAGCTCTGGTCCTGACCGGTGGCACCATTGTGGCGAGCAGTGGCGCCGGGGTCGCGCCGGGGACGCTGACCGTCGTCAGCGCGATGGCCGCTGACGCCGCTGCGGTCCTCGGGATCGCATCGCGCGCTGTGGGGCACGTCGCCCTGTCCTACGGGTACGACCCTGACGACCCCGCGGAGAAGCTGATCGTCCGGGCAGTGATCAACGTCGGGACGGCCACCACGGCCACCACCCGTGGCGCGGCGCTCAAGGACCTGTCGAAGCTGACTCAGCTGCTGTACCGGGGCGCGCCGTGGGCGCAGCTGGACACGTCCATCATCTCGCGCGCTTTGACCGAGTTCGCCAAGCAGTTCGGCATGAAGTTCACCAAGTCCACGCTGGGCAAGGTGGTCCCGTTCGTCGGCGTCGGCATCAGCGCCACGATGAACTGGGTCACCATCGAGACGATCGTCGACGAAGCCAACCGTGCCTATCGCCGCCGCTTCCTGGTGGAGAAGTACCCACAGTTGGGCGCGGGCGAGATGATCCTCTACTCCGTACCGGAGCCACCAGGCCCGGTGGACGCCGCGGAGGAGATCAGCATCGTCGAGATCGTCGAGGACGTCCTGGACGAGGACGAACGCCCAACGAACGAGTCCACCACATGACAGCAACGCCACCCACCACGCGTACCGACCGTGCCTTGGGCTGACAAGGTGGCGATACAGCGCGGAGCACCTAATTCACCCGTGCGCACCCCGGTTCTTCTGACGCCCCCCGTCGTACCGTTGATAGCCCAATCGCAGGCACGACGTTCCCGTCACGGAGGATCTCGATGACGTACTTCTCCGTCAGGTGGAAGCCCGACAAGGCCGCCCGGAGACTGACAGTCGCCAAGGCGGCGTTACTTCCCGGCGAGGAAGTCTGGTACCTCGGGGGTTGCAACAACCTGACGCCCCTGATGAACGAGATCGCCGTCACCCCGCTCCGTGTCGTGGGACTCCTCGAGCGCGAGATCAAGTACGAGGCCCGCTACTCCGATATGCAGTCAATGACCTTCAACGAGAACAAGGGCACCCTCGACGTCGTCCGGGACAACGGTCACTCGATGACCTTCAAGCAGATCCCCACACCCGACGTGGGAGCCATCGAGCACTACGCCCGGCACGGCCAGAACACCCCCGCCCCGCCCGAGCTTCTAGCCGCACAGAACGCGGCAGACGCGGCACTGGTCGCCGCGGCAGGGCGCATGGAGGCCGCGCGGAACATCGACTGGCCCCACACGATCGTGCGGGGCCAGCCCTCACGGAAAGCGAGCGAGGCCATCCTTCGCCAGTGCCACCAGGACGAGCACCCATGGCTCATCCTGACCTCGGGAAGCGCTGGAACCCTCGTGGCTCTCGAGGACCGCCTGGCCATCATCAAAACCGGCGGGGTGACCGGCTTCATGGCCGGCGCCCTGGGCGGTGAACGGTCCGTGACGTTCCACTACGTCGACATCACCGGCATCGAGTACAACTCCGGCTTCGTCACCGGCGTCCTGGAAGTCCTCACCCCGAGCTACCAAGGAACCGCGAACAAGGACTACTGGCGAGGGAGCAACCAGTCACGGAACGCCGACAGCAACGACCCATGGACACTGAGCAACACGCTGCCCCTCAGCAAAGTCGAATTCAACAGCTATCTCACTGAGATCAACGACCTACGAAGCCGGATCGGACGCGCCAAGCAAGTCAACGTCCAAGTCGTGGCACCCCAAGCTGCAGCACCCGCCTCGGCGGGACTCACGGAGCAGCTGACGAGACTCGCACAACTACACAGCGCCGGCGCGCTCACCGACGAAGAATTCACAGCTGCCAAGGCACACCTGCTGGGTTAACACGGTCTGCACAGAGCACTACTGATAACGCGATTCGAATGTCCGAAGTCAGATAGCCTCCGGCACCCGTCACACGCCTTCCGGGTGGAGCACGCCGCCGTCGCCCGGGGCCTTTACAACTTCGGGTTCTCCGACAACCGGCCGCTCCACCTGATCAGAGCTCACGGTCGCGTCCGGGCCATTCGAGCATGCACCTCATTGAGCCCTCGCGCAGCACATGCTCTCGGAACTCGCCTCCGAATACCCGTCCGCAACAGCTCGGGCGCCGGCGCGTAGCCGCACCGCGTCTCCCGCCCTAGCTCCAGAGGACGACGCGAACTCATCGACCGCTTGCGGCGCTACACCCGCTATGACGAACGCAGAGTGTGGCCTGCGATCCCGCCAACTATGAGTGCGTCTCATCAGATGCCGGCGGCCGAGCGATCTCGCGCAGCAACTCGATTCGATCGTCGGGCGTCAAATCGGTGCTCTCGCTCAGAAGCTGAGCCCCCTCAGTGGCTGACTCGATCCACCTCGTCGCACTCGCCACCCAGGGATCGGCCAGGGTCTGTTCAAGTGCACGGAGACCAACCCGGGCGAGCAGGCAAGGTTCCGCGGGCACAACCGGACAGATCAATCTCAACGAATCGCCATCGCTATCGAACATGAAGCCCGGAACGAGCACAGCCACGGCGTTGAGGGCGGCGCCCACCGAACTGGCAAGATCTATCCCACGTACCCGAATTGTCAACCCATCGCTCCGCTCAGACTCCGCCGACCACGTCAGTTCCAGTGGCGCGTCATACGTACCGACTTGAGAGACGAGGTCAAGGACCGCGAAGAGTCCGGCAGATACCCCTGGCGCCAACACTCGTCTGCTCATCGGCGCTTCGGAGGCATCAAGCGAATACCGAACGCTGGTCCCCTTCAACCAGGTGAATACTGCCTCGTCAAGGGGCGCCAGTTCCATGGCGCTCTCACCAAGAATCTCGCAGAGTGTCCCGAACCCGGCGATGCCACTCGTGTCCGTTCCAACTGCCCCGTCGGGAAAGGCGCGCTCAAGCGCCTCACGAACAAAAGTCACCACGGCCGCCCGTCGCCGTGAACGAAGAAACTCGGTGTAATACTTCGCAAGCCCCGCTTGAAGCTCCGAGTCGAGACTGTCGATCAGAAGATTCCCATTCAATTGCGCCCAGGCGTTGTACTCCTGCAGTGAGCCTGAAGCCAACGCATCAATGCCAAGCATCCCCGACGCCATGTCGCGCTCGAACGGACGGTCCCGCGAGGCGCAGTGCTGGATCTGTCCTATAAGGATGGCACGCAGCACAGCTTCCTCGTTGTGATCGAGGTCGGTCCTCGCCCCCTCGGCATGCGCCATCATGAGGTCAATCAAGTCGGCGGCGGCCGCCAGCCCCGCCCTGGTCTTACTCGACTCCCAGGTGCCGACCCACGGCGTGGCGTGGAGGCCGATGCGGTATTCAGCGCGGTACTCGCTGTCATGCTCAGGACCACGTACGTCGTGCTCGATGTCAAACGGCACCGCAGCTGACGCAAGATGCCGTTCCACGATCGTCTTGCTGTCGAGCGTCGACCGGAAGCGGTGAAGCCAGTGGCGGAGTACTTCAGGCTGCCGAGCTACCAACCTGTCTGGGCTTGACCGCCACACGGCGGCGATCAGCGCTTGCACGACGTCGGATGCGATCGATGGGCGCAGCCGCTCGCCCTTTCCGAGCAGTACGCCATCTGCAAGTCGAAGTTCATCGAAAAGGCCCGTCAGCGCTTCCTCGTCCACGCTTGGCGGCCGCGCCTGATCCTCGGTAGGTGTAGTGCTCCTCTCGAAGGTCGTCAGTGCGTGTTGGTGTAACGCCAAGGCGCGGACAAGTTCGGCGCCCTCGGCCGCGAGGATTCGGTAGTCATTCTGTTGATAGGTCGCGGTCAGACGAGAGTTCTCGTGGGTCCACGAAGAATGGACCAAAGCCTGCGACGTCTGAGCATCTGAGCTCTGAGGAGCCTCGAAGAGGCCCCGAAGCCTCGCCACTGCTCTCACATGCTGTGAAGGACGATCAAACGCTCTAACCGGCCGGGCTTCTGGAGGCTCCCGATTGTCGCGTAACGCCGTGGGGAAGTACTTCTTCGCAAACCCTCTGGCGGCTGCCATGCGCGCGGCCTTCTTCGACGACGCCTCGGCACTTGCTGATCGGCCATCCGGTGAGCTGAGCGTCACGCAGAAGGTGCGGGCATGTTCCGGCCCCGATTGTTCGACGTCGTACATCGGGTCAGTGCGGAGGTGTTTCTGCACCTGCACGATCCAGTCGGTCGTGTCCGCATCGTCCTCGGGCCACAGGGCTTCTGTGGCGGCCATTGCTGGCGCGTGCGATCCACTGGCAAGGCACAAGGTGCCGATCACCTGAAAACCGATGTCCTCGAAGGCGCCAGCTGGAGCACCACCTGCTCGAAGCCCCTTTCCAAGACGCGCGATCCCAAGCTCTCGAACAGCACGGCCGAGCGCCTCACGCACGAGGGCGTGGTAGGTAGCGCGATTCTGCGCAACCTGTGCGGCGGAGTCGTAGTCGCCGATGGCAACTCGAGCCTTGTCCACGACCGAGACATAGACCCACTGCTGCCCCACGGCCGCCAAGAGCTTGAGTGTGAGCTGGCTGAACGACGCGCCCTTGCCCGACTCGTGCACGTACGTAGCGTGGCTCACGGACCAATTGAGCCAGTCTCGCCCGATCTCAGAAATAAATTCCACCCCGGCAAGCCCCAGGAGCTCGCGCAACTCAGACTCTGTCAGTTGACGGTCGTCAAACGCCGGCGCCGGCGGCAAGGCGTGGTTCCACTCGGTCTCGACGAGCTGTGACCGTCGTGGTGTTGCGGCTTCCCGCGGCACGACTCGAGCTGGTGTCCGCTCCGTCCTTGGCCGGAGAAGATCTCGTTGCAGCCATGCCGGGATGGTGACCGCCAAGCCAGCAGCGAGGCCTTCTGCGATCACGTCGCTCGCGCGAACCAGCGTCCATTGCTCGCGAAGGACGTATCCGTACCTGACAGACTTCAGCAACCGCCGCACCGTCTTCAAGGGGAGAGTCTCCCGCCCGATCCTGATCCGCTGGGACCGCTGCCGCTCCCTCATGCGGTTCGCCATCACGTGCAACGGGACGACAGGCGGAGGCTCTTTGAGCGCGACGATGCCCATCCAGCGATTGCCGAAGCTATATGCAGTCATCCCTACTCCGCGATCGCACTGATGTTGTGCGGCAACGCCTCGGTCCGCCTCTGCACAGCAGTTTTGCACGGTCAGTTCACGCTTGGGTCGCTCTCGCGACACTTCACCCGATGGAGGCGCTTACAGTGCTCGACAACGCGACGCACGGCTCGAGATGCGCCGAGCGCAAGACGAAGTGCCGCTGTTGCAGCGGCGGCTCACGCGTGCGCAACCACGTGTTCAGCACGCTTGAGAGCTGCTCGCCGTCGACGAGGACGATCAGCAGGACCGTACGCGTGACGACACGCTTAGGTCGCCGCGCCGCCACGCGGCTCAATCTGAGAGGTGCCAGCAAGTCTGGTTGTAACGTCAGAGGAGTTCGCCGACGTCGCAGTCAGCCGACGCACACACGCTCCACCACCGCGTCCGCATACCCACACACGGACCTACGGCGGGAGAGTCGGATCGTCGCCGATCGGGCAGTCAATCTATCCTCGGGGAACGACGCCCGGCCAACGCGCAGGAGAGCACTTTGCCCCCGACCGACTATGAGTTCTGGACGGCCGTCGGCACGGTCGCAGCGGTGGTCGTGGCCCTGGGCGTGGCGCTCGCTCAGGCGGTACTCGCCACCGTCCTCTCGATCAAGCGGCGAAGGCTGGCACGGCGAAAGGTCGCGTCGCTGGTCTCCGCGTGGGTCAAGCATGCGTATATACCGAGCTCCAGCGGGGGCTACTACCGGCGGACGGTGTCACTCCACGTCGCGAACGAGTCCGACGAGCCGGTCTTCAAGGTGGAGGCAATCTGCGGCATTGTGACGGAGAGTGGGACGATTCGGCTCGGGCCCCTGTCCGCGCCGCGGATCATCCCGGTTCTCCCTCCGAAGCGCGAGTTCGTGTACGACGTAACAATGGGAATGCTGGGCTTCGGCGATTTCGCGCACGACTCCTTCCACGGGCTGGTCGCGGAGGTCGGCTTCCGGGACCACGAGGGCAAGCGGTGGGAGCGGGGTTTCGACGGGAGCCTACAGGTGGTCAAGAAGCCCCGGATGGCAGTCGTCACCGAGGCTAGAGATGACCTCGCGGTCGCGCAGGCGGGACCCATCGACAACCCGTACAACCCGTTCGGGCTCGTGCTCGCCCTCGCGCACGTCGCTTCCGACGAAGACGTGGACGACGAGCAGTTCCACCAGCGGCTTGCGAATGAAGCCAGCGGTTGGGCCGAGACCAATGCCAATGACGTCGTTGCGGTGCGGAACATGCTCCGCACCGCGAATGTGGCCTCTCACGTCTGGTACCCGACGCCTCGGATCGCCTACGTCCGGCTGCTCGATGAGTTGCCGGGAGGCGCGGGCCCCCAGCGCGCCCAAGTCCTTACCCTGGTCTGGCGCAACGAAAAGGGCTGGACGCTGTTCGGCCTTGGCCCGTACCTGCCCTGGATGATCCCGTTCCCTCCCGGCGAGCTTGAGGTAGACCCGCTCGAAGGCCGCGAGCAGCCGTAGCACTGCAACCCGGCCGAACCGGGCGCCACTGCCTAACCGGAGTCGCCTAAGCGGGTCCGGACTTCGAGGCCGAGGTAGCGGCGGCCTTCGGCCCATTCGTTCCCGCGGGTCCGCTTCGTGGCCTGCTGGACGCAGCTCCAATCAGCGCCGGCGGCGGAGGCTGACGGGCTGCAGACCTCGATCGATCTGGTGTGCAGCGACCACGGGCATCCGGCCTTCGCGAACACTGTGGCCGATGAACGCCTTGACATCCTTGACCGCGATGCCGCTGCTGCCGACCCAGCCTTTCCTGACGAGTTCAGCGAACTGCTCGTTGCTCAGCCACCGGCCCGGGTTGTCGTGAGTGACTGCGGGTCCACCGTTCGGGCCTTTCAGCCGGCCGGTGTCGTGCAGGCGCTTGAGCAGCTCGGAGGGGATGTACATTCCCCGCGTCAGCTCGCTCTCTTTCATGGGGAACTCAACGGGGTAAGCAAACTTCGTGAAGGTGGCTGCCGGTCCGAGCCGGAACAAGGCAGGATCGTGTTGGTTGGTTGCCTTCTGGCCGAGGCTGTCGAACCGCACCATCCGTTCCAGCTGGTCGGGCAATCGTGTGTCCACCGGCGCGATGCGTCCTTCGCCGGGTATGGCGGGCTTCTTCATGAGAGCCACCAAGTGCGATCGTCCTGAAATGACGCAGCCGCGTCGAGGAAGATGCTGGCCGGCTTGCGCGTGAGGCGTTCGAGGCCAGCTAAGTCCTGGATCACTGCACAGTCGCGCGCACGTTGCGCCATCAGCGCGTCAGGTTCGCTCATGCACCGAACGCTGCAGGCCACCTGCCAGATGCCCCATCGGGAGCGTGATGTCTCGCTTCGCACCTACCTGGAGGCCAAGAGCGATCTGGACCTCAGCAGCAAGCTAGGCGTAGCGAAGGTCGCGAAGTTCCTGCTGGGCGCAGCCAACCGCCAGCCGGCCGAGGCCGCGCACTACTTATAGTGGCGAGCTCGGCGTCCAGGAGCGATGCCATGGTGCGCCGGAAGCCCAGGGAGTCCCGGTTGCATCGCAGTCCTGTCGCCCGACCAGATGTTCCTTACGCTGGCTTGCGTCGTGCGCCTACTGCCTATGCTCAAGGAGTTGCACCGTTCCTCGACTATCGAGCGTATCCGCGGTAACTCCTCGTAGCATGTAGAACTTGCGTTGTTCTTCCAGTGGGAAATGTTGCGAACTATCGTCCACATAACCGCCCGAATCGCACGACCCTGCGTCTTGCAGATCCGGACGCGGACACGTCACCGACTGGTCCGCCCACGGGGTATCCGCAGCTTGCGTTCCCTGCACGACTACCTGGTCCGGACGGATCGCCCTCATCTCCCAGCCCTCACTAAACCCGAACGCGTCAATGCTGGCACCCACCATGACACTGTCGATGATGTGGATATCGGTAGAGCCGTCAGGATTCGGGTCGTCGTCTCGAAGCATAGCCCCCCGCAGATCTGCCTCAACGAATGTTGCCAGAATAGAACCGATCACTATGGAGCCCGGCATCTCCACTCCCACGGCGCTTGCGGGCACAAAGGTCGGATTAAGGAGCATTACCCCAGTCAGATCGGCATGGTCAAGGTCTGCGCCGGTGAAGTCCGTTGAGTGGAATATCAAGCAACGGTCGTTGCGCTCTCTTGCGATTCCCGCGGCGGACGCACGGGGATCACTTGCCGCCACTGCGCCTACGTCGCAGCCCAGGTCGAGACCGGAAAGGTTCGCTCCGCGAAGGTTTAGGTTGTAGAACTCCCGCGTTGTACCGTCCCGGAGAGATTCACGCAGATAGGTAAGGTCGCCAAGCATCTCTTCACGCTCCTGGCGTGCGGACTCGACCTGTTCGGCGCGCTCAACTCGCGCGTTCTCCGCATTTTCTTGCCAGACCACTAGAATTGTGCCGACGACGCCACTAAAGAACGCACCCAACACGAGATCGACTACAAGTGTCCGCCGAAACGTCCTTTTATCAACTTCGTCGCGAGACGGAGCCGCAGCAGATCTAGCAGGTCGAGATGCTTTCTTCCGAGACACGGTCAAACCTCCGGGACAGGACATGTTAGGCGACAGGGTCACGAATTAGGCTGCGGCGACGAATGAAGGCGACGGTGCGGCCGCTATGAGCCGATCGGCGCGGACAGCAACCAGGGACCTCACGAAGACCAACTTCCCGCGGACCTCGGCCATCACTACCTCCTAGTTCGTCGACTTGTTCGGCGCCCCCGCCCGACGTCAGTCCGCCACGTCGCGGGCCCGAAGGTTCGCAAACCGGCGCGCTAGCAGTTCAACGAGCTCTGGCGGCGCGGGATCGGTCGGCCATTCGTCAAACGACAACCTCGGCGCCGCCCAGACGGTGTAGCGTCGCCGATCGGACGGCCAGGCGATCTCGTCATCGCCGTCAACAACGGACGCGTCGTGATCCAACGGCGGTTTACCCTGACGGGTCATCGCTTCGGCAAATGCGGCGTCCACTCGCGCAACCCAGGCCCGGATCCGTGAGAGTGGAACGTTGCCGATCCAGATCTCCTTGTTCGTGTAGATGACCGCTCCGACGACGACCTCGGGATGGTCGACTGCCAGCCTCTCAGCGGATCGACCGCCCACCTCGTCCCAGTGCTCCGCGAGGTTCCGCAACAGCTCCAGCACTTCCTCGCCGGCCATCGCCGTCCGGAGGTCGTCAGGTAGCCGGTTCTGCGCGCGCAGCACGTTACGCACAGCGACGACCAAGAAGTCGGCCTCGGTCGTGAACTCCATCTGAAGTGCGACCGTCGGGACCCGCACCGGCTGAAGCGAGCCGCGGTCAAGCTGGGCACGGGCTAACTCCCGACCCGGGTGAGCCATCTCGCTACGGACACGCGCGTCCCGCATCGCGAAGGCGTACTCGTAGAAGGAGTCCTCGAGCCGCGCTGCTTGCATCCGAACGGCCTCCGCCCACCGGAGTCCGCCGTGCCAGACCGCGAGATCATCCGCAGGGGCTGCAGACATGGCATTTCCTCCTACTCCTGAGGTTCTGCGACGATCCCGTCACTTCCTGGCCCTCCGCAGAAGTCCACCTCCTGGCCATCGAGCGTGACTACGGCGTACCACTCGAACGCCGGCCCGATGGGCTCAAGGAGCTCGACCGGGTACCGCACTGCGAGCTGTCCGTCAGCGAAGACGGCACCATTCGTCACGTTCTCCTGCGTGGCCGATGAGAGGTCGAACACGAAGTTGGCCGTCTCGATGCCCGCATCGAACTTCGTCCCGAACTGATAGCTGGGCCCACCAACAGCCGAGTTGGCAGTGACCAGAAAACTCAGCGCATCGACATCCGTAGCCTGGATCCGGTCGGTAAATGCGACCGAGGCAAAGACGAGCGAGCCGTCGTTCGAGAGGGTCACCTCCTTGATGTCGACGCCTCCAGAGCCATCGCCTTGCTCGTCCTCGCATGTCACGTGGAACGTCGGGAACCCAGTGGAGGTCTCAGCAGTGACGCCCCCACCCAGGAGATCCGAACATGTGCCGTCGGACGGCTCTCCGAGAGTCTCGCCAGGGAAGCTCACCACGACATACCCAGCGTTGCCACCCTGCCCGTCGAGACCTCCGCCCTCGCCGTAGGTCCGGTCAACGCACACATCAGTGGCATCGATGACCACGCCCTCGACCGTCAGACCTTCCCAGATCGGCGCATCAGGCAGCTCATCAAGGACGAGCCGCTCCGCCGCAGCGACGCGCTCAGCATCCGACATGGTGGGCGCTTCGACGGACGATGACGAGGCTTTGGGGGATGAACCCTCAACCGGCGCCGCGCCGGCGGCACAACCCGTCACAGCGAGGATGAGGACGGTGGCCGACGCGAAGGCAGTCACATGGCTATGCACAGTTACTCAACGTAGTTTGCATGCGGCGACCGCAGGGCTGAACCTGGCTGCGGTGCAGGGTGAACTAGCAGGTGATCCAGATCAGTTTGTGCAATTCCCGGAGTTCATGGGGTGAAATGCGGTGAATATGCCAGCATCCGCCGTCACCACTGTTCTCGTGAGCGCCGGGGCTGCAGCCACCGCGAGGCCTCACACCGGTTCGCTCCGTTGCTCCACCGCCTGGGCCCGCGCCAACGCGGGATGTTCGTCCGCACCGACCGCGTTCCACGGAACAGGTGCGAGCCAGCCGCGCTGGTCTGTCTCGCTCAGCCGGCTCAGTCTCCACGGCTCGTACGGCGCCGGGGCAAGCGTCGCGAGCTCGCCGTCGATACTGCTGGATTCCAGCAGGCGTAGAAGGCGGCCCGGTTCGGCGAACCCCACCCGTGGGGAGATGAGATGGACGGGTCCGACGTCCACCCGCCAGCCGGCGATGTTCACCTCGAACTCGGGCTGCCGGATCCGCATGGAGTGCTCCGAGGCTAGGAGGCGTCCCAGCTCAGCCGTCCTGCCGTCGTCGTGGTTGATCCTCATCGGGATATGCAGCCACTGCGGAACCAGGACACAAGCACCTTCGATGACCAGGCGGGCCAGCCGCGCCTGAACCCGGTCGTACGTTGTGAACGATGTCGGCATGCGCTTGCGAGTCGACAGGTGCCTTTCAAGGGCTGCCAGATCTTCGACGAACTGATGCATCGCTTCAAGGACATCGTCGGCAGGGTCCTCGAACTGGTCGAGGGTGAACGCCGCGGCGACCTCAACATCGCGCCGGATAGCCATTTGCCTAGCCTCGCGGCAGATCGACCGTCGCAGTCGTAACGCCTCGACCGCGTCGGAGACCATCAGACCATCCACACTGAGCTGGACTTCAGCGCTGCCTGGTTCTTCGGCGCGGCGCGGTAGCAGGTATCGGAGTATGAGCCCGCCGTAGAAGGTCAGCTCCAGGGTTCCGCCCTCGGTCCCGGTGCCCGCATGGGTCACGACGCCATCATGCTCACTGAGCACGACACCGCTCGCGTCTTGCAGCTCGATCGAGAACCGGTCCTCGAGCCGCGGCCGCTTCGCCGCCGCGAAAGCCAGCATCCCTGGACCGTCGATGGTGATGAACGCAGGCCCGCTCACCTTTGAGGCAACGACCGGGACCCGGGCGGGCTCACCAACGCCGTACCCGATCGACCGCCGAAACGCCGCCCGGTCCTCTTCCGAGGCTGTCTCGGGGTCGAGGATGAACTGGGAGACGATCGGGCTCTTCTCGGGGGCGTCGGGGGACTTCGGTCGGGGCGTGATCGTCGTGACGCCGTCCTCGATGCGGAAGTCCGGCGCCCAGTACGGGTCCATGTCGCCGCCGCGAGCTGCGAGCAGCCGGACGCGCTCGGCGAGGTCGTCGCCGTCCGTGAGGACTGCCGTCGTCGCCTGATACTCACCGACCGCTTCGAGGATCGGATCGCGTTCGAGGTACCGTCGCACGGCGTCGTGCTCGGCGAGCAGGACATCAAGGCCGACACGATCGAGAATCTCGATCTGCGGCCCCTTCTGGCCGGCCAGCCCTTCGACGAATGTCCTCTCCCCCGGTGTCAGCTTGCAGGGCACGACCAGGACCCACCGCTGGGGACGGTGCCGTGCTGCCTGGTCGAACGACGCACGGATGTGCCGTTTCCTGCTCGATACCCCCAGCCCGCCGTCCGGGTAGTACTTGAACTGGTAGATCGTCAGCTCCCCCAACGCCGTCATGGCCTGGAAGTCGATCCCGCCATCACCGCCGCGTCCGTCGGGCGAGAGAGCACTCGCTCCTGGCTCGGCCCACTTCGCCTTCAGGAGCATCTCGACAGCCAAGTCGAACCGTTCACGGCCTATCTGCCGCCAGTCGATCACCACGAGCACGACGCTACCCGCGATCACTGACACGTTGATCTGCGCCGCGAGTCACGCGTCAGCTATCGGCGCAGCAGTCCTGCCGCATGCTCGACACGGCCCTTCGAGACGAGGCTGGTCTCCCCGACCGGTGTCACCAACTCCCCAACATCGGCGCTTGCATCGATCGCTCAGCGGTCCCCGATGTGACACACCTGGAACGCGAACGGGACACCCCGGGGTCACGCATAGGAGTCCTGCCGGACATCGCATGCGAACCGCGCGCTTCCGCGTCAAGGTCGTGTCCTCTCGGTGTCCCCCCGGATCACCGGCAACGACCTCGGGCGGCACGGCTACCCCCGCGACGGGCAGGTCCCGCACGCGAACCCTGCACGCCACGAGGTCTTGCAGTGCCCGCCGTCTTGGATGGCGGGATCCAAGCCCGGCCAGGGCGTCGAGGCCGAGCACGGAGCCACGGTCGACGAGCCGGGATGTGACATCATGCGCAAGGCCCCACCCGCAACCAGCAAGCCCGGCATTCCGCCAACCGCTTACGCAAGCCGGCAGAGCGAGGCCGACGAGTTGGAAGCGCGCATCAGGAAGTTCGTTGACGACCGCCCTCGCTTCTCGGCGGACCTCGTACGGCGATTAATCGAGCACTGACCGCACCGCCCGATCGTCGCTGAGCAAAGTGATGCGGGTCAGGACACCCCGGTTGCGGGAGAAGGTTTGCAGCTCGCGACGGGGCGTTGAGCCAGACCTCCTCGATCTCCGGGTCGTCGAGGTAGGGCTGCAGCGGGCCGAACCCGCCCACGGCGTCCGAGACCTCCCGAACCACGCGCTCCATGTCGGGCAACCCGAGGAGAAGACCGCGTGCAGCGCGGTCCGCATAGTCCGCAGCCGCTTCACGCACCAGATCGGTTAACCGGTCCGGCTCGGCCATCGGGTCCACGCCACGACGCCGGACGAGCTCACGCACCTCACTCTCCAGCAGCGCGATCCCGTCGGCTCGTGCCACGCCCCGTCCTTGGACGGCCATGCTTGCGTCCCCGGCATCGACCGCAGCCACCTGGCGCATTCCCGTCCGTTCCACCGCAGCGGGCATGGCCCTCCCCCTGACCTCGCACTGGCAGTTCCCCTGCTGGCGGTCCCCTGAAGATCGCCGATCCCGACTTTAGGAGCATCGGTCCGGAACCGCGCGTCACAGCGGGATGCCTGTGGATAACCTCTTGCCCCGACCCATGGACGGACCCACGCGCGAGCATCTCGGACAGCTCCGCGATCTCGCGCCTCAACACTTGCCAGCCAGTCGATAGCAGTTGTGCCAGCGAGTGCACGAGGGACCCAACTCGCACATCGGGAGCGTAGGACCGCGAAGATTCGTCTCGTAGGAGTACGAACATCGGTAGCGTGGGATGCTGCAAATCTGTAGCCTAGGACCGTGGACTACATCCCGAGAATCCTCGACCGTCGGTTGGACGACCTTCTCGAAGGGCTTCCCGCCGTGGCGATCGTCGGCCCCAAGGCAGTAGGGAAGACCGAGACAGTCTCACGGCGGGCGCGGTCGGTCCTGGACCTGGGCGACGAATTCGAGCTGAGCCTGATTCAGAACGATCCGGGCCGATTGACGAAGGCGAAGCGCCCGGTCCTCGTCGACGAATGGCAAGTACATCCGCCTGTCTGGGATGCGGTTCGGCGAGCCGTCGACCGCGGCGCGAATGCCGGAGACTTCCTGTTGACCGGCTCGGCGGCCCCGACGAAGAAGCCGATGCACTCCGGCGCTGGCCGCATCGTCCAGCTGCGCATGCGTCCGATGTCGCTCGCAGAGCGAGCGATCGGCGAGCCCTCGGTGTCGCTGGGTGCACTGCTCGCAGGAGGGCGCCCGCCGGTGTCGGGCGACTCCTCGGCCAGCCTCGAAGACTACGCCCAGGAGATCACCTCCTCAGGCTTTCCGGGGATACGGCGCCTCCCGGAGCGCTTCCGCAAGGACGCTCTCGACGGATACCTGGCGGCCGTGGTAGATCGCGACTTCCCGGAGCTCGGTCACGTCGTACGCCGTCCCGGAACACTCCGTGCCTGGCTGCGAGCATACGCGGCGGCGACATCGACGACCGCCTCGTACGCCTCGATACTCGAGGCCGCGACACCCGGGGACGCCGACAAGCCGGCGCGTACCACGACGGTCGCCTACCGCGAGATCCTGGAACGCATGTGGCTTGTCGAAGAGGTCCCGGCGTGGACGGGCATCGGCAGCATCATGGCGGCACTTGGCGCTTCGCCGAAGCACCAGATGTGCGATCCCGCACTGGCGGCACGACTCCTGAACGTCAGCAGTGACACGCTCCTGGAACGTGCAAATCCCGGTACCGTTCCACTCCCCCGCAACGGCTCGCTGATCGGAGCGTTCTTCGAGAGCCTGGTCACGCTATCCGTCCAGGTATACGCGGAAGCCCACGGAGCACGTGTCAGCCACCTGCGGACAAAACGCGGCGAACATGAGGTCGACCTCATTGTCGAACGCGGCGACGGCAAGATTGTGGCCATCGAGGTGAAGCTCACGGCAATCCCCGGCGGGGATGACGTCAAACACCTGAGGTGGCTCCAGGACAAGCTCGGCGACGACCTGCTCGACGCCGTTCTCATCACGACCGGACCCGCCGCATACCGACGTGACGACGGGATCGCCGTCATACCTGCGGAACTACTCGGCCCCTGAACCAGCACGCGTTACCCCAAGGCTGGCCAGGTCCGCGTCCCCAGCCGAGGACAGAAAACGGACGGGATGCGGTGTCGCACCCTACGGTGGTTCCATGACGATCTCGCGTATCACTGTGGACCCGGCGGTCATCGATGGCGTCCCGACGATCCGGGGCCTTCGTATCCCCGTTGCCACCGTCGTTGCGATGCTTGCGGACGGGATGAGCACGGACGAGATCGTCGCGGACCTGCCCGACCTGACTCCTGAGGATGTCACCGCTGCCCTGCGGTTCGCGGCCGATCTTGCCAGCGAGCGGCGCGTCCCCTGACGTCGGCCGCATGAGGCTCCGGCCGACCGGCGGTCACGAGGTGCAGCATCGCCGGCGTCGGCGAGGAAGAGATCCGCATCCGATCGTTGCCGATCGGCCGCGCACGGGAGTCCACGAACGACGCCTGACCAGCGCACCCGTGTCCGCCCCGGCTCAGGCCCTGCCGTGCTCGGCAACCCACAGCGGCAGCCCGGGGCAGTCGTGCGGTTCGCGCCGCGCGGTCCCGGACGCCACGGCCAGCACGTGTTCCACGTGGTCCGACGGCGTCGGACCACGCCCCGCCTGGAACCGCACCCAGAGCGGCGCCATCGCGAGCAGTCCCGGCCAGGCCTCCTCCAGGTGCTCGCACGCACAGCGACAACACCTCTGCGTCGTCCCAGGCAGTGATCGACCAGCGCCCACGCAAAGAGGGCGGGCGCGATCACACGCCGGAGGGCCAAGTGTTCACCTTCGCCAGGGCGTTCTGTGGATAACTTTCCCCATGGCCCGGGGTTATCCACCACATCCACAGGGTTGTCCACAAACGCGCAGGTAAAGAGGGTTGCCCGGGATGCCGGAGATGAACTCCCGGTGGACGGGCGGTGGCTATCGTCGTCCCCATGAGCACCCTCCATTCACCCGGCCGCGGCCGGGACCGCTGGCAGGACACCGCGAGCGCGGCGGGTCTTCTCGCCGCCGACGGCGGTGTCGCCGTCACGATCTTCGCCGAGATGTCGGCGTTCGCCGCTCGCACGGGCGCGATCAACCTCGGCCAGGGGTTTCCCGACGTCGACGGCCCCGAGTACGTCAAGCAGGCCGCGATCCGGGCCATCGAGGAGGGCCGCAACCAGTACGCACCGGGCGACGGTGTGCCGGAGCTGCGCCGGGCTGTCGCGGACCACCAGAAGCGGCACTACGGGCTGGACGTCGATCCCGACACCGAGGTGCTGGTCACCACCGGCGCGACCGAGGCGCTGACCGCCTCGGTCCTTGCGCTGACCCGGCCGGGTGACGAGGTGCTCACGCTCGAGCCGTTCTACGACTCGCACGCGGCAGCGATCGGCATGTCCGGGGCGACGCACGTCACCGCGCCGCTGCTGCCCGGCCCGGACGGCTTCCGGCTCGACGTCGACGCCCTCCGTGCGGCCGCGTCGCCGCGGCTGCGGATGATCCTGCTGAACTCGCCGCACAACCCGACCGGGGCCGTGCTGACGCGGGACGAGCTCGCGGCCGTCGCCGCCGTCGCCAGGGAGCACGACGCGATAGTCGTCACCGACGAGGTCTACGAGCGGCTCACCTTCGGTGCGGAGCACATCCCGATCGCCACGCTGCCCGGTATGGCCGAGCGCACGCTGACCATCTCGTCGTCGGGCAAGACGTTCTCGTTCACGGGCTGGAAGGTGGGCTGGCTGCACGGGCCGGCCGACCTGGTCACGGCGGTGCGGGCCGTCAAGCAGTTCCTCACCTACACCTCGGGGGCGCCGTTCCAGCCCGCCATCGCGCAGGCCCTGGCCGACGACGACACCCCGCGCGCCCTGGCCAGATCCCTCACCGGACGCCGGGACCTCCTGTGCGCGGGCCTGGAGGCAGCGGGCTTCACCGTCACCCGGCCGGCCGGGACGTACTTCGTGATGGCCGACAGCTCCGCCCTGCTCGACCGCCTCGGGCTGCGCGACGGCGTGGAACTGTGCCGGCGGCTGCCCGAGCTCGCCGGCGTGGTGGCGATCCCGGCGTCGGCGTTCTGCCGCGCGGGCTCGCCGACGGCGGCGGCACTGGCGGGGCACCTGCGCTTCACTTTCGTGAAGTCTCACGATGTACTCGTCCAGGCGGTCAACCAGTTGGCCAGGCTGCGCGGCTAGACCGTCACGCGGCGGTGCCGAACCGCAAGTTACACGTCACTGACGGCCCCGAACCGAAGACTGCACGTCGATCCGCGCCCTGATCGACGTGCAACCTGCGGCTCGGAGCCGGATGCACCAGCAACTTGCGGCTCGGCCCTCCGGCCCACCAACAACTTGCGGCTCGGCGACGCCGACGTTCCCAGCCAGCCGGCCAGCCAGCTACCGAGCTCGCGAGCACCGAGCCACTACCCCACGAGCAGCGAGACCGCCACGGCCAGCATGATCAGGGCGATCACGCCGTCGAGCACCCGCCAGGCGTTCGGGCGCCGCAGCACGGGCGCGAGCAGCCGCGCACCGTACGCCAGTGCGGCGAACCACGCGACGCTGGAGATCATCGCCCCGGCGCTGAACCACCAGCGCGCGTCGCCGTAGGCCGTCGCGACCGAGCCCTGGAGCACCACCGTGTCGAGGTAGACGTGCGGGTTCAGCCAGGTGAGCGCCAGCGTGGTGAGGACCACCGGCTTGAGCCGCCTGCCGGGGCTGTCGCCCAGGGCGCCGTCGGCAGCGGCGGCGAGCGCGGTGTCGCCCCGCACCGCCCGCCAGGCGGCCATGGCCCCATAGCCGAGCACGACGGCGGCGCCGAGCCAGCGCACGACGACCACTGCGTCGGGCCACCGCTCGACGAGCGGGCCGAAGCCGGCGGCTCCCGCGGCGTAGAGGGCGACGTCGGACACCGCGCAGACAGCCGCCACGATGCCGACGTGCTCGCGGCGCAGCCCCTGACGCAGCACGAAGGCGTTCTGGGCGCCGATGGCGACGATGAGCGAGAGACCGAATCCGAGTCCGGCGAGCAGAGCGAGCATGGCCTCACGCTAGGCAGCGCAGGGTCATGAAGACCAGTTCATGTTTCTGACGCTGCATTAGCAAAGCTGAAGATGGACCACACTGGACCCATGCGATGGGACTCCCGCCAGCTCGAAGCGCTGGCCGCCGTGGTCACCGAGGGCTCGTTCGACGCGGCCGCGCGGGCGCTGCACGTGACGCCGTCGGCGGTGAGCCAGCGCATCCGCGCGCTGGAGAACGCGGCGGGCAGCGTGCTGGTGCGCCGCGCTCGCCCGGTCGTCGCCACCGCGCCCGGACAGGCCCTGCTGCGGCTCGCCCGGCAGACGGAGCTGCTCGGCGCGGAGGTCGCCGCGGAGCTCGGCGCGGACGACACCGGAGCACCGGACGGTCTCGTCACGGTGCCGCTGGCGGTCAGCGCGGACTCGCTGGCCACCTGGGTGCTGCCCGCACTGGCCCAGGTCGACGGCGTCACCTTCGACCTGCACCGCGCCGACGACACCCGCACCGCCGACCTGCTCCGCGAGGGGGTGGTGATGGCGGCGGTCACCTCGCAGACCGCGCAGGTCCAGGGCTGCCGCAGCACGCCGCTCGGCACCATGCGGTACCGCCCGGCCTGCACCCGCGCCTTCGCACGGCGCTGGTTCCCCGGCGGCCCGACGCCGGAGGCCCTTGGCGCGGCGCCCGTCGTCGTCTTCGACCGGACCGACGACCTGCAGGACATGTACCTGCGCGAGCACGCGCCACGGGCCAGGCCGCCGCGGCACCACGTCCCGAGCACCGTCGAGTACGAGGAGACCATCCGGCTCGGCCTGGGCTGGGGCATGCTGCTGGACCGCCCCACGATCGGTGGGCTCCAGGAGGGCACCGGCGGCGGCATGACGTTGCTGGAGCCCGACGCCGTTCTCGACATCCCGCTCCACCTGCAGCAGTGGAAGCTCCGCTCCACCGTGCTCGACCGGGTCACGGCCGCGCTGCGAAAAGAAGCAACACGCCGATTGCTGCCTGCGTGAAATCTGGACGTACCCCCATCATTAACCCTGATTCAGTCCTTCCGCACTTCCGAATCATGAACCGGACATCCGCTGTCCGACTTCCTACCGTTCAGTCATGCTTTCCGCCCTTGCCGGCATGGCCTTCGGCCTCTCGCTCATCGTCGCCGTCGGGGCGCAGAACATCTTCGTCCTTCGCCAGGGACTGCGGAGAGAGCACGTCGGCCTGGTGGCAGGGATCTGCGCCGTCAGCGACCTCCTGCTCATCTCGGCCGGGGTCGGCGGACTCGGCGCCCTGATCCAGAGCGCGCCGCTCGTGGTCGAGATCGCGCGGTGGGCGGGCGCCCTCGTCGTGCTGGTCTACGGCGGCATGGCGGGATACCGCGCCGTGAAGGGTCAGCGGGTGGTGATGGGACGGCACAGCATGACCAACCGCACCGTGGGCGCCGCCGTCGCGACCACCCTCACCCTGACCTGGCTGAACCCGCACGTCTACCTCGACACGGTGGTGCTCGTGGGTGGGCTCGCGGCGACGCACGGCGACGACCGCTGGTGGTTCGGGCTCGGCGCGTGCGTCGCCAGCACCGCGTGGTTCGTCGCGCTCGGCTACGGAGCGCGCTACCTCGCACCGTTGCTCGAGAAGCCCGGTGCGTGGCGGGTCCTCGACTCCGTCATCGCGCTCACCATGCTGGTCGTCGGGGCGTCCCTGATCCTCGGCTGAGCCCCGCCGGTCAGGCGCAGACACCCTCCAGCAGGACCTCAGGGCTCGGGCTCGGCTTCGACTTCGGCTTGTCAGCGGTGCCACCGTCGGCCGTGCCGGTCTCGTCGGCGGCATCCCCGGTGTCGTCGGCGGGCGCGTCGCCCTCGCCCTCCGCGCCTGCTCCGTCGTCGGCCGAGCCCTCCTGGGGCTCGCCGCTCGTGCTCGGCGCGACCGACGGCTCCGCGTCGGGCAGCACGACCTCCTCCGGCGGGGTGTCCGACGCCATGCGCTCGAAGATCTCAGCGGCCTCCGGCTGCCAGGCCAGGCCGCCACGGCCGCCCTCGGTGGTGTCGTACACCGGCACCTTCGACATGATGATGTTCCGCTGGTTGATCTCGCGCAGGGACCAGGCGAGACCCGCGACCTTGCCAGGGTTCGCGATGGCCGGGTCGGCGCTCAGGGAACCGAGCGCCGCGTTGATCAGGCGGAAGGTCTTGGTCGGGTCGGCGAGAGTCTCGGCGGACAAGATCTGCCGGAGCGTCGCGTTGATGAACGACTGCTGCCGCTCGATCCGCGTGAGGTCGCTGCCCATCTCGAGCCCCATGCCGGTGCCCTTGCGCACCCGGAGGAACTGGATGGCCGTCTTGCCGTCGATCCGGTTCTCACCGGCCGGCAGGTCGATGCGGGCCGAGGCGGGGTCCCCGTGCAGCGCCTCGGGCAGGCACAGCTTCACGCCGCCGATCGCGTCGACGACGTCGATCACCCCGTTCATCTTGACCACCGCGTGGTTCGTCACCGTCACGCCGGTCATGGCGTTGACCGTGTTGATGGTGCACGCGGCAGCGTGCTTGAGCGACGAACCGCCGCTGCCGACCTCGAAGGACGCGTTGAACTTGTCGCGGTACGGCTGCGTCTGGCTGCCGTCGGGGAGCTTGCAGGACGGGATGTCGACGAACGTGTCGCGTGGGATGGACGCGATCTCGATCCACTGCCGGTCCGCCGAGATGTGCACCAGCATCGTCGTGTCCGACCGCATCCCGCTGACCGACCCGCCGATGTCGGCGTTCGTCCCGTCGCGGATGTCCGTACCCATCAGCAGCAGGTTGACCGGCTCGCCCTTGAACGGGTCCGAGGGGTCCTTCGGCTTGACCTGCTCGGCCACCAAGCCCTCCAGGTCCTGGACCTCGATCTGCGCGACGGCGTTGTGATAGACCGTCGCGGCCGCAGCGGAGCCGAAGGCCATGGCGCCGACGACCCCCATCGTGATCCCGCGGAACACGAACATCTTGCGCCAGCTGCGGACGTGACGCGGTTGCCGTTCACCCGATCGCGCGTGTCGGGGAACGCCCTTCGGCACCTCGCCGACAGGTCGGGCCGCCGTCCAGAAGTCAGTCACCACGCACCGGAGACTATGGCCTCGGTGCGACGAACGTGTAACTAAGTGCTGTCGTTCCCAGGCGATCTTCAGGCCGCATTTCGGGTTCAGTCCGCACAGACGCCCGGCAGCCGCGAGGGCGACGGAGACGCGTCAGGGGTGCCAGTCCGCGCCGTCCCGGGCTCCGTGTCCGTCTTCGCACCGCCGTCCGGCCCCGACGGCGACCCAGACGGCTCGTCCCCGGGCGGCGGCTCGTCGGCCGCCATCCGCTCCCAGATCGCCGCGGCGTCCTCGGTCCAGACCACCCGGTTGGCGTCGGTCGGAGCGGGCGCCACGGGCAGCTCGGTGAACACGATCTCGGCCGGCTCGATGTTCCGGATGCTGTAGGCCAGGCCGGCGAGCGCCGCCGGGTCGGCGAGGCCGGGGTCCGCGGTGATCGCGCGGAGGACCGCCTGGACGGTGCGGTACAGCCGCGGCGAGCTGGTCAGGACGTTCTGGTCGAGCACCTGCCGCACCAGCGAGTCCACGAATGCCTGCTGTCGTGCGATCCGCGTCAGGTCGCTGCCCTGCTCGAGACCGAGGCCGGTGCCGTGCCGGGCGCGCAGAAAGCCGATGGCTTCGCGGCCGTCGAGGACCTGCTCGCCGGCCGGCAGCTCGAACCGCCCGTACGCCGGGTCCTGGACCAGCGGTTCGGGCAGGCACATGCGCACCCCGCCGAGCGCGTCGACGACGTCGACCACGCCGTCCATCTGCACCACCATGTGGTTGGTGACGGGGACGCCCGTGAGGCTCTGCACCGTGGAGATGGTGCAGGCAGCGGCGTGCGTGACGTCCTCCTCCGCACCGCCACCGATCGTGAACGCGCTGTTGAACATGCCGTAGGTGGCGCCGGACTCGGTGCCGTCGGGCAGCTTGCAGGACGGGATCTCGACGAGCGAGTCGCGCGGGATGGAGACCACCTCGATGCGCGACCGGTCCCCTGAGATGTGCACCAGCATGGTGGTGTCCGAGCGCATCCCGCCGTCGCCCGCGCCCGCGATCTCGGTGTTCTCGCCGCCGCGCTGGTCGGTGCCCAGCACGAGGATGTTGAGGCTGCGGCCGGTGAACGGGTCGTCCGGGTCCGCCGACGGCGTCGGGCCCTGGACGAGTCCGGACACGTCGCTCACGCCGATCTGCTGTTTCAGGTCGAGGTAGGCGACGACACCACCGACGGCCACGAGGGCGAGCGCACCGACGACGAAGAGCGCCGCGGCTCGCGCGACGCGATGACTTCGCTGGGTATGGACGTGCCGGGGCACATGTGGAGCATAGGCATGTACCCCGGCACGGGGCCTCTTAAGTACTCGCTGGTCAGCTCACCGCGGCGACGCCGAGGTCCGGGTTGTCCGTGAAGAAGCCGTCCAGGCCGGCCTCCAGGAACACCTGGACCTCGCCCACCATGTCGCCGATCCCGTTCGGGTCGTCCGACGAGCGGAAGTCCGCGGCGAGGAACTGGTTCTCGCGCCGGAACGTCCAGGAGTGCACCTCGAGGCCGGCGTCGTGCGCGTCGTCGATGACGGGGCTCGGTGCCGCCAGCGTGCCGTCGGCGTTGCGCGGGATCAGCACGTTCTTCTCGGCGCCGATGCCGTCGGCGTAGGTCGCGATCTCGCGCAGCCCTCGGCGGGTGACCAGGTCCGCGTAGGTGCGCGGGTCGCCGTCGGCCACGAGGTCGTAGGGTGCGCCGCTGCTGCTGACGAGCTGGCCGAGGCGGACGTCGGTCATCGTGTCGAGGTCCTGCAGGTTGCTCACCTCGAACGACTGGACGATCACCGGGGCGTTCGCGCGGTCGAAGCCGCCCAGGCGCAGCTCGCGCACGAGCGGCTCCTCCAGGGACAGGCCCACGCCGTCGAAGTAGGTGGGGTGCTTGGTCTCCGGGTAGACGCCGACGGGCGCCCCGTCGCAGGTGCGGCTGTTGCGGGCCAGGTCGAGGACCTCGTCGAGCGTCGGGATCTGGTAGAGCCCGTCGAACGGGGTGTTCTGCGGCCGGACCTGCGGCAAGCGCTCCTTGGCCCGCAGGGTGCGCAGCTCGGCGAGGGTGAAGTCCTCGGTGAACCAGCCGGTGATCCGGGTGCCGTCGATCGTCTTCGTCGTGCGACGGTCGGTGAACTCCGGGTGCGTCGCGACGTCCGTCGTGCCGCCGATCTCGTTCTCGTGGCGGGCGACCAGCACGCCGTCCTTGGTGGAGACCACGTCGGGCTCGATGTAGTCCGCGCACTGGTTGATGGCGGTCTCGTACGCGGCGAGCGTGTGCTCCGGCCGGTAGCCGGAGGCCCCGCGGTGCCCGACGACGGTCACGCCGTCGTCGGTCACGCGCTTCTTCTTGAGGTCCACGAGGGCCATCTCGGTGTCGTCCGGCGTGCCGGTGACGCGCGCGTCGTTGCCGGGGTAGTTGTTGTCGTTGCCGATCAGCAGCGTGTCGCGGTCGACGAACAGGACGGTCTCGAAGGACTGCACGGGCAGGCTGAAGGTGTCGCCGAGGCCGTAGCCCTCGCCTGCGTCGATGCCGCGCGGGTTGTCGATGCGGAGCGCGTCCACGACGAGCTCCTTGCGGACGTAGCCGTCCCGGTCCGTGCGGCTCAGGTCGATCTCGTACACGCGCTTGGTCACCGACTGGTCGCCCTCGAAGTCGTCCCGCTCGATGAGCAGCATCGAGTCGCGGCCGGTCGCGAAGGCGTCGCCGATCACGTTGGCCTCGCGGTCCGTCTGGTACGCCCAGCGCTCGCCCGTGTACTCGCCCTTGCGGGTGTCGAACTGGTAGATCCAGCGGCGACGGGCGTCGTCGTCGTCGGCCAGCGCACCCTCGACCACCGGGTAGAGGTACCGGCCGCTGCCCGCCATGGCCTCGAACCCGCGGCTGCTGCCGACGTTCGGCTGCTCGCCGGGCGCGAGGTACGGGTTCGCGGGCGACTTGCCGTCCGGGAACTCGAACGGCGCCTCGAGCAGCGTGCCGTCGGCGTCGAAGTGCAGCAGGAACGGGCCGAACTCCTCGCCCACCCACAGCGTGCCGTCCTTGGCTCGCACCACCGACTCGATGTCGAAGTCGGCACCGGTGAGCAGCCGCTCGTCGGTGTCCTCGTGCACGATGTCGAAGTCCAGGACGTCGTCGCGGTCGTTGTACTCGATGTGGTCGAGCACCTCGATGTCGCCGGAACCCTTGCGGCCGGTGTCCCACTGCGGGCGAACCAGGTAGTTGCGCAGCAGGAAGTCGGCGGAGTTGCCCTTGGCCCCGAAGCCGTTGTCGGGCTGGGCCCAGAAGGTCCCGTCCTCGTTGTCGATCATCGCGGAGAAGCCGGGGATGACCTGGCCGTCCCAGGGACCCTGACGCCCGTTGCCGGGGCTCGCGGCGGCGCCCGACGGCGGGCCGTCGGCCAGGTGGTCGGCCGACAGCGTGGCTCGTCCGGCCAGGGTGGCGGCGAGGTGGGAGCCGCCGCGGTGCTCGGGCCCCGAACCGGGACCGTGCTGGGGCCCGGCGACGGCGACGGCCGCGGGAAGCAGCAGCGTTGCTGCTGCCGCGGCGGCCACCGCGCGCGAGGCGCGGTTACGCATGGGTGTGCTCATGCGTGCGAGCCAAGACGGCGGAGCCGTCGTCCACGTGAATCCCGTCCGACGGCGGGGTGAACAGTCAGATCGGCGTGTGCCAGCCGCCCTTGCGGTAGGCGGGGGTGGCCGCGGCCAGCACGACGAACGCGGTGAGACCCGAGCCGAGCATCACCGCGGACATCGCGACGGTGCCGCTGCCGAGCAGTCCGACGATCGGCGAGACCAGGCCGGCCAGCAGTGACTGGATGGCACCGATCATCGCGGCCGACGTACCGGCGATCTCGCCGTGCCGCGAGAGCGCCAGCGCCGAGGCGTTGGCGGGGATGAGGCCCTGGAAGGCGAGCACGAGCCACAGCGCGACCAGCAGTCCGATCAGGCCACCGAGCTGCGTCACCGCGACGACGACCAGCACCACGGACATCAGCACCTGAGCCACGATGGCCGTGCGCAACAGCCGGATGGGCGCGACCCGCCGGACCAGCGACGCGTTGACCTGCGCGGAGAGCACCAGGCCGAGACCGTTGATGGCGAACAGGAGCGAGAACTGCCCGTGGGTGAGGCCGTAGCCCTGCTGGAACACGAACGGGGAGCCCACCACGTAGCTCATGACGACGCCCATGCCGAGCCCCGGGATGAGGGCGAGCGCCATGAAGTGCCGGTCGCGCAGGAGCGTGCGGTAGCCGCGCAGCACGGAGGACGCCCCGCCCGTCGTTCGGCGGGCGACCGGGTTGGTCTCCGGCATCACGAAGAACACGATGACCGCGAGGGAAGCCCCGATCAGGGCGAGCACCACGAAGATCCAGCGCCAGGCGAACGCCTCCAGCACGATCGAACCGAGCGACGGCGCGAGCATCGGCGCCACGCCGATCACGAGCATGAGGCGCGAGAGGATGCGAGCCGCCTCGGCACCCACGAAACGGTCGCGCACCGTGGCCATCGCGGCGACGCTCGCCGCCGAGTTGAAGAAGCCCTGCACGAGGCGCAGGCCGATGAGCATGTACATGTCGTCGACGACGGCGCACGCCAGGGAGACGAGAACGTGCATCCCGATGCCGATCATCAGCGGCAGCCGGCGGCCGAAGCGGTCCGTCAGCGGGCCGATGACGAGCTGGCCGAGGGCACCACCGATGAGCATGCAGGAGACGGTGAGCTGGGCGAGCGCGTCGGACCCGCCGAGGTCGGCGGCGACCTGCGGGAGTGCGGGCAGATACATGTCGACGGTGAGGGCGGGCAGGCACGCCAGCGCACCGAGCATGATCACCCACTTGAGGGCCGATCGAGGCGACGGAGCGCGGCGTCCGGGCGTGGCAGAGGGCACGCCCGACGGCGCTTCGGATGGCATGCGCACGATCCTATCGAATCGATACGAAGGTGGACAGGGTGATTTGGGTCTCTCACGAAGAATTTTGCCCCCGTTCACCGTCGCCCGCTGTTCGGGACTGCCGCGAGTGTCAGTGGTCCGGGGCATGCTGGTCCCATGTGCGGACGCTTCGCCTCCTTCACGGAGACCCAGGACCTCGCCGACCAGCTCGCCATCGCCGAGCTCGCCGAGGACGCGCGGCTGCTACCGCCGTCGTGGAACGTGGCGCCGACCGACCCGGTGCGAATCGTCGTCGAGCGGGCGGCCCGTGACTCCACCGACGTGACCCGTTCGATGCGGCTGGCCCGCTGGGGGCTCGTCCCGTCCTGGGCCAAGGACCCCGGCGTGGGCGCCCGCATGATCAACGCACGCTCCGAGACGCTGCTCGACAAGCCGGCGTTCGCCAAGCCGTTCGCGGCGCGCCGTTGCCTGGTGCTCGCCGACGGCTACTACGAGTGGCGCAAGCTGGCGCTTCCGGACGCCGGCTCGAAGAAGACCCTGAAGCAGCCCTACTGGATCCACCCCGCGGACTCCGGTGTGGTGGCGGCCTTCGCGGGCCTCTACGAGTTCTGGCGCAACCCGGCGGCGAGCGAGACCGACCCCGACCGCTGGCTGGTGTCGACCACGGTGGTGACCCGCCCGGCGTCGGACCGCATGGCTCCCATCCACGACCGCATGCCGCTCGTCCTGCCGCCGGAGACCTGGGACGCGTGGCTGGATCCGGCGGTCCGCGACGCCTCGGACCTGCTGCAGGTCGACAACGCGCCGCTGACGGTGCGTCCGGTGGGCGATGCGGTGGGCTCGGTCCGGAACGAGGGCCCGGAGCTCATCGCAGCGGACCCTGACCCGAGGGACCTGGAGCCCGTGCAGATCTGATGGACATCACGAGGCGCTGACCGTGCTGGATCGTTGCATATACGCAACTTGGCGAGCGGATGCCCCGGTTCCTCTACACACTTAGGTCATGACGATTGAGACCGGCAGCAGCTCGGAGCCTACGGGCTACAAGGAGTTCATCGCAGACCTGAAGCAGCGAGTCCGCACGACGCAGTTCCGCGCGGTGCGTGCGGCCAACACCGAGGTGCTGCGGCTGTACTGGTCGGTGGGCCGGGACATCCTCGACCGCCAGAAGGACGAGGGGTGGGGCGCCAAGGTCGTGGACCAGATATCGGCGGACCTGCGACGGGAATTTCCGGACCAGAGAGGGTGGACCCGCCGCAACCTCATGTACATGAAGGCACTCGCGTCTACCTGGCCGATGGTTGACGAATTTGTGCCACAGGCTGTGGCACAAACTCCTTGGGGACACGTCCGGGTTCTCCTCGACAAGTTGACGACTCGCCAGGACAGGGAATGGTACGCCGCCAAGACTGTCGAGAACGGCTGGTCTCGAGCCAGCCTCGAGTTCGAGATCAAGATGGACCTCAAGAGCCGCCTGGGCTCCGCCCCGTCCCGCATCAGTGGCCCGGCGAGGAGCAGCGCCGTGAGGAACTGTGAGGACGTCCCGGCGTCCAGGCGGACCACGCCGCCGGCGAGACCCGCAGCACGCACGGTCACGGGGTGGTGGTCGGCCTCGCCGCCGAACTCCAGGGTGGCCCCTAGCTCGCGCAGCGCCTGGGTGAGCGGGGCCATCGGACGGCGCCGCATCTGCGCCGAGGAGTCGAACGCGTAGCTGCCGCTACCGGTTGCCGCCAGGACCGGCAGGAAGCGCGACGTCGTGGCGCCGTCCCTGGTGAACACGCCCGCCGAGCCGTGGGCGCGGCACGGTCACCCAGCGAACGGCCTACGTCGCGGGCAGCAGCTCGTCCAGCGTCCGGAGCCGGTCCGCGATCTCCGGGTGCCGGTCGTGCCGGTCCAGCAGCACCGCGCCCAGCCCGGCGTCGAGCGGGCCCTGGTAGTCCTTCTCCAGGTCGTTGCCCACCATCCGGACGTCGCCCGGCGCGACGCCCAGGATGTCGCACGTGGCGGCGTACGCACGCGGGTCGGGCTTGCCCGCCGGCAGGTCGTTCGACGCGACGACGACGTCGAGGTGCTCCGCCAGCCCGGTGCGCTCCAGCTTGAGCCGCTGGTGGACGGAGTCGCCGTTGGTGAGCACAGCGACGACGAGACCGGCGTCGCGCACCCGGCGCAGGGCGGGCGCCGCGTCGTCGAACGCGGTCCAGGCGCGCTCGTAGCGGGTCAGGTAGCCGGTGAAGAGCTCGTCGGCCTCGTCGTCGGTGGCGTCGGCGCCCAGGAACTCGCGCACCCGGATCCGACGCTGCTCGGCGAACGTGATCTCGCGCCGCTGGTAGCGCCCGTAGGCCTCCTCCGCGATGGTGCCCCACGCGGTGACCAGCTCACCCAGGTCGTCGAGGTCCAGACCCAGCTCGGGCAACCAGCCCAGGAGCGCCGTGCGGGAGGCGCCCTCCTGGTCCACGAGTGTGTCGTCGAGATCGAAGAGAACGACTTTCAGCACGTTCGCATCGTGTCATAGACCCGCGAGCGAGCGGGACGCCGACCAGCCGGGCCGGCCCTGCGTAGGCTGCGCCCCATGAGCGCCAGCACCACGCCGTCGACGGCCACGTCCGGGAGCCGCATCACCTGCAGCGTCTCGGACGGGATCGCCGACGTCCGCCTCGACCGGCCCGACAAGCTCAACGCGCTGTCGCTCGACATGCTCGGCGAGCTCAGGTCGACCGCGCGCCGCCTAGGACGCGAACCCGGGCTGCGTGCGGTCGTCGTCTCGGGCAACGGCCGGTCGTTCTGCGCGGGGCTCGACCTCGGTGCGGCGGCCCGCCACCCGGCAGCGGTGGCGCGGGCGTTCGTGCCGACACCGCGCGGCACCAACCTGTTCCAAGAGGCCTGCTGGGCCTGGCGACGTCTGCCGGTGCCGGTGATCGCCGCGGTGCACGGCCACGTGCTCGGTGCGGGCGTGCAGATCGCCCTCGCCGCCGACCTGCGCCTCACGGCCCCCGACGCCCGGTGGTCCGTCAAGGAGGTCGAGCGCGGCCTGGTTCCCGACATGTCAGGGATCCGCGCGCTGACCCAGCTGGTCGGCATCGAGACGGCGAAGCGCCTCACCTTCACCGCCGAGGAGTTCACGGGGGCCGACGCCGGCCGGCTCGGTCTGGCCAGGACCGTCACCGACACCCCGCTGGAGGAGGCGTTCACGCTGGCCGGCCGGATCGCCGAACGCCGGCCGGAGGCGGTCGCTGCCGCGAAGCGCCTGTTCGACCGGCGCTGGTCGTCGGGCGACCGGCGCACGTTCGCCGCCGAGCGCCGGGAACAGCTGAAGCTGCTCCCTGGCGCGATGCGCACGCTACGAGAGCGCCGCTGACACGTCAGCCGCGGTAAGCGCGCTGGAGACGGACCGGCGCCATCCGCCCGATGCCCGGGATGTCCCGGACCGGCTGTGCGGTGAGCGCGTAGCTCGAGCTCGTGGCGAGCTTGGCGGCGGTCTCCTTGTCGACCAGGACGGTCGACGGGTCGGACTGCTCGGTGAGGCGCGAGGCCAGGTTGACGGTGGGGCCGAAGATGTCGCCGAACCGGGACAGCACCCGCCCCCACACGAGCCCGACCCGGACCGGGATCTCGGGGTCGCCCGGCGCGGCGGTCCCCAGCGCCGCGCCGGAGGTCTCGGCCAGGCCGAGCGCCACCTCGGCGCCGGTGGAGACGTCGTCGGTCACGAACAGGACCGCGTCGCCGATGGTCTTCACGACGCGACCGCCCGCGTTGGTGATGATGTCGCGCGCACCGGCCTCGAACCGCTGCACGAACTCCGCCAGCTCCTCCGAGCCGAGCCCCGCCGTGCGCTTGGTGAACGACACGATGTCCGCGAACCCGACCGCCCGCACCAGCGGAAGCTGCTGGGTGTCGTTGCGGTCGTCGCCCCGCGAGCCGGCGAACTCGATGGCCGTACGCCCCGTCAGGGCCGCGAGCTGACGCCGCCAGGCGTGCTCGAGCTGGCGGCTGAGCATCTCGGACATCTCGGGGAGCCGGTCGAGGGCGAGCAGGCGGGCCGAGGTCTCGTCGAGCTTGTAGCGCCGCGCGAGGTGCTCCACGAGCGCCTCGACCTGCCAGAGTGCCAGCCGTTCCGTGGTGTGGCCGACGGACCGGATGAAGGTCATCTGGGCGCGCTCGTCCATCTGTTCGGCGGAGAACAGGCCGGCCGCGTCCTTGAGCGCCGCGACGTCGGCGTCGGTGAACCAAGTCTCGGTCGGGTGCGTCACCGGGAGACCGATCCAGCGCCAGTAACGGGTCACGAACTGCTTGTCGAGCCCCGTCAGCTCCACCACCTGCGACAACGTGTAACGACGGGCGCCGCCCAGCAGCGTCTCGTCGAGCCGAGCCGCGGTGTCAGCACCCGGTGTTTCGTGGTGGCTGTGGGAGGTTTCGGAATTGTGGAGCACGTCACCACTGTAGGCGCGCGGACCCCATGCACCCGCATACACCTGCTCCACGGACCGGCGGGATCAGCCCCAGAACGTCAGCGCGAGCGGTATGCCCATGAGCACGACCAGCATCCCGGCCACGGTGACGACGTTCCACAGCCCGAGCCGCATGCCGCGTACGCCGTCGTCGCGGTAGAGCAGGGCCCAGACGACCAGGAGCCAGGCGATCCCGGCCGCGATCAGGCCCGCCGTCGGCGTCCCGTCCGTCTGCACGACGCCCCGGTCCAGCCGGACGGTGCTGATCAGATAGACCGTGATGATGGCGGCCGCGCACACGACGGCCTTGGCCACCCCTACCGTGGTTCGACCTGCCTCCATGGCGTCTCCTGCCGTCGCGCGCCTGCCTGTCGCCGCCCTCGCTTGCGTCGGAGATTAACGCAGGTCAACCATCTCGCGGCAGAGTCTGCCGCCGAGTTCACCCGCCCGGGAGCGGGAGTTCACCCGGCGCGCATCACCGCAGGTGCCAGACGTCGCCTGCGGTCACCGTGCGTTCCGCACCCGACTCCAGACGCACCACCAGTGCCCCCGTCTCGTCCAGGCCGACCGCCAGCCCCTCCAGGACGCCCGCGCCCCCGGCGAGCTCGGCGCGCACGCGGCTTCCGAGCGTCGAGGACACCGCCGTGTACTCGTCGAGCAGCCCGGCCGCCGCGGCGTCACCGCCGGCCTGCTCCCACCGCCGGAGGACGGCGTGCACCTCGCCCAGCAGCCGGACCAGCACGTCGGTCCGGTCGGGGCGGGGGTAGCCGGCGAGCGCCAGCGACGTCGCCGTCGGTACGGGGAGCTCGGCCGCGGACTGGGACACGTTGAGCCCGATCCCGAGCACCACTCCCGGCGCCGCGCCGTCCGCGGCGGCCGGTTCCGGCACCACCTCGGTCAGGATGCCCGCCACCTTGCGGTAGAGACCCAGCCCGGCGACGGTGTCGACGGCGGGCAGCAGGACGTCGTTGGGCCACTTCACGGCGGCGGCGACACCGCCGTCGGACACCGTGCGCACCACCGCGAGCCCGGCCAGCAGCGGAAGCCAGCCCAGGGCCTCGGCCGGGACGCGGGGGCGCAGCAGCACGGACACGGTGAGGCCCGCGCGCGCCGGCGTCTCCCAGGACCGTCCGGCTCGTCCCCGTCCTGCGGTCTGGCGCTCGGCGATCAGGGCCGACGGCGCGGGCCAGGCGGCCGGGTCGGAGCGGACGGCGGCGACGAGCTCGGCGTTGGTGGAGGAAGAGGTCTCGACCACCTCGACCCTGCCGAACCCGGGGACGATGAGCTTGTCGAGGTACAGGGACTGGTGCACACTCCATCCTCTCCCCTCGCCGCCGCGCATGCCCTTGGAGGAAACCCACAAGGCAGCGGCACGACCCGCTGGACGGTCACGCATCGAACCGGAGGCATCCGACAACTACGCTCGAACCGTGAACGACGCCATCTCGACCCTCACCGGCACGCGCGCCAAGCTCGACGATCTCGACGCGCGCCGGGCAGCCGCCATCGACATCCCGGAGGAGACGGCCAAGGAGAAGCAGCACAAGCGGGGCAAGAAGACCGCGCGGGAGCGTGTCGACGCGCTCCTGGACGAGGGCAGCTTCACCGAGCTGGACGCGCTCGCCATGCACCACAGCCGCAACTTCGGGCTGGAGAAGAAGCGGATCGCGGGTGACGGCGTGGTGACCGGCTACGGCACCATCGACGGTCGCCAGGTGTGCGTCTACTCGCAGGACTTCACGGCGTTCGGCGGGAGCCTCGGCGAGGTGCACGGGCAGAAGATCACCAAGGTGCAGGACCTCGCGCTGCGGACCGGGGTGCCGCTCATCGGCATCAGCGACGGCGGTGGCGCCCGCATCCAGGAGGGTGTGGCGGCCCTGACGCAGTTCGCAGAGATGTTCCGGCGCAACGTCGCGGCGTCGGGCGTGATCCCGCAGATCTCCCTGATCCTCGGCCCGAGCGCGGGCGGTGCGGTGTACTCGCCCGCGCTGACGGACTTCATCGTGATGGCCGACCAGACGTCCAACATGTTCATCACCGGCCCGGACGTGATCCGCACGGTGACGGGCGAGGACGTCGACTTCGAGACCCTTGGCGGTGCCCGCACGCACAACTCGAAGTCGGGCGTCGCGCACTACATGGGCCAGGACGAGGACGACGCACTGGACTACGTGCGCCACCTGGTGAGCTATCTGCCGCAGAACAACCTCTCCGACGCGCCGGCCTTCCCGCCGGACTCCGATACGCCGCTGGAGGTCACCGCCGAGGACGAGGCCCTCGACGAGCTCATCCCCGACAGCGACAACCAGCCCTACGACATGCGCGAGGCCATCGAGGCCGTGCTGGACCCGGAGTCGTTCCTCGAGGTGCAGCCGATGTTCGCGACCAACGTGCTGGTCGGGTTCGGGCACGTGGAGGGCCAGTCGGTCGGCATCGTCGCCAACCAGCCGCAGTCCATGGCGGGCACGCTCGACATCGACGCCGCCGAGAAGGCCGCTCGGTTCGTGCGCACCTGCGACGCCTTCAACATCCCCGTGCTGACGTTCGTCGACGTGCCGGGCTTCCTCCCCGGCGTCGGGCAGGAGCACCAGGGCATCATCCGGCGCGGCGCGAAGCTGATCTACGCGTACGCCGAGGCCACGGTGCCTCTGATCACCGTCATCACGCGCAAGGCGTACGGCGGCGCGTACATCGTCATGGGCTCCAAGCAGCTCGGCGCGGACGTCAACCTCGCCTGGCCGACGGCGCAGATCGCGGTCATGGGCGCGAGCGGTGCCGTGAACATCCTGCAGCGCGGAGCCCTGCGCGCCGTCCAGGAGGTGGGCGGCGACGTCGAGGGCGAGCGTGCCCGGCTGACGGCCGAGTACGAGGACGCGATCGTCAACCCGTGGGACGCCGCGGAGCGCGGGTACGTCGACGCGGTCATCCGCCCGTCCGAGACACGCGTTCAAGTGGTGCGTGCGCTTCGCGCTCTGCGCACCAAGCGATCTACGCTTCCTCCGAAGAAGCACGGCAACATCCCGCTCTGACCCGGAGGAACCACATGAGTCACGAGGACGCCACCCACGGCCCTGCGCCGATGGGCCGCGTCGATGCGGAGCCGATGCACCGTGCGGTCGACGCGCTGGCTGCTGCCCTGCACGACTACGTGGGGACGGCTGTCGGCGTCCGCGCCGAGTTCGGCGCCGCCGAGGCGGACGAGGACCCGCGCGTGCTGGCCCTCGAGTCGGCGGTGGGGCACCTGAACGCCGCGCTGTTCGACAAGCTCCACGGCTCGCTCGGCATGCACCCGGACCTCACGTCGTCCGTGTGGGAGCCGGCGGACGAGTCCGAGGTCGACGAGATCATCGAGTCCGAGCTGCCCGAGGGTGGTGAGTCGTTCTACCTGGGCTTCGTCGTCGCCACGCGCGGCGGCGACGCCACCCTGGACGGCGTGATCGACCTGCTCGACGCCGCGGGCGAGTCCGTGGCGACGCACCTCACCGAGGGCGGGTACGACATCGCCGAGTGGGCGGCCTCGCGCGGCGACGCCCCCGGCTTCGGCTTCTACGAGGAGGACGACGAATGAGCCCCCAGGTCCGCGTGGTCCGCGGCGAGCCGGACGACGTCGAGGTGGCCGCCCTGGTCGCCGGCCTCGCCGCTGTCGCAGCGGCGGGTCCGGAGCCCGACGACGCCGCGCCGCTCGACGAGTGGATCAATCACGCCCGTGTGCTGCGCGGGAACGGTGCCGCGACCGCCAAGAACTTCGGTGGGCGGTCGGGGCGGCACAACGCGGACGCGTGGCGCTGGAGCCTGCGGTCCTGAGGCCGACGGCCGCCGTAGGCTCGGCCGCATGACCAGCCCAGCACGCACACCAACACCGATCGACGCCGTCGCCGACGACTACGTCACCCGTCTCACGGAGCTCGCTCCGCTGTCCGCCACCGCCATGGGCCTGCCCGGCCACGACCACGAGATGGACGACCTGTCGCCCGCCGGCCACGACGCCGTCGCCCAGGCCGGGCGCGACGTCCTGGCGAAGCTCGCCGGCCTCGAGCCCGCGGACGACGTCGACCGGGTCACGCTCTCCGCGATGCGCGAACGCATCGGGCTCGATCTCGAGCTGCACGAGGCCGGCGAGGGCCTGCGCAACCTGAACAACATCGAGTCGCCGGTGCAACAGCTGCGCGACGTCTTCGACATCATGGCGACCGACTCGGTCGAGGGCTGGGAGAACATCTCGTCCCGGCTGAAGGGTCTCCCGGGCGCCGTCGACGGGTACATCGAGTCCCTCACCGCTGCCGCCGCCCAGGGCGACGTCGCCGCCGTCCGCCAGGTGCGTGAGGGCGTCACGCAGGCGCGCGAGCTGGCCGGTGCCGACTCGTTCTTCACGTCGTTCGTCACGGGCGAGGCCGCGGTGGCGACGCTCGGTGCGGGGCACGCGCTGTCCGGCGACCTGGAGCGGGCGGCGCAGGGGGCGCAGGCCGCGTACGGCAAGCTCGCCGACTTCCTCGAGCGTGACCTCGCACCACAGGCACCGGAGGCCGACGCCGTCGGACGCGAGCGCTACACCCTGTGGTCGCGCTACTTCCTCGGGGCGAAGGTGGACCTCGACGAGACCTACCAGTGGGGCGTGGAGGAGCTGGCCCGCATCGTCGCGGAGCAGGAGTCCGTGGCCGCGACGATCGCCGGCCCGGGCGCCACCGTCGAGCAGGCCGTCGCGGCGCTCGACGCCGACCCCGCGCGCAAGCTCCTCGGCACGGCGGCCCTCAAGACCTGGATGCAGGAGACGTCCGACGCCGCGATCACCGCGCTGAACGGCGCCCACTTCGACGTGCCGGAGCCCGTGCTCGACCTGGAGTGCATGATCGCGCCGACCCAGTCGGGCGGCATCTACTACACCCCGCCGAGCGACGACTGGGGCCGGCCCGGCCGCATGTGGTGGGCCGTGCCGGAGGGCGTCACCGAGTTCAACACCTGGCGCGAGAAGACGACGGTGTACCACGAGGGCGTCCCGGGCCACCACCTGCAGTGCGGCCAGGCCGTGTTCGCGCGCGAGACGCTGAACAGCTGGCGCCGGCTGGCTTGCTGGGTGTCCGGCCACGGCGAGGGCTGGGCCCTGTACGCGGAACGGCTCATGGCCGAGCTCGGCTACCTGGAGGACCCGGGCGACCGCCTCGGCATGCTCGACGCGCAGCGCCTCCGCGCGGCTCGCGTGGTGTTCGACATCGGCGTGCACCTCGGTCTCAAGGCTCCGGAGCAGTGGGGCGGCGGCACCTGGACGGCGGAGAAGGGCTGGCCGTTCCTCCTGGCCAACGTGAACATGCCGGAGCAGTTCGTCCGCTTCGAGTTCAACCGGTACCTCGGCTGGCCGGGCCAGGCGCCGTCGTACAAGGTGGGGCAGCGCCTGTGGGAGCAGACCCGGGACGCCGCGCGGGGTGCCGTCCCCGCCGGCCAGGAGTTCGACGCCAAGGCGTTCCACGCCCGGGCCCTCAACCTGGGCTCGGTGGGTCTGGACACCCTCCGCGAGGCGCTGGCCTGAGCTTCGGCGGGGGATCAGGTGTCCAACGCTCAGGGAACTCGGGTGACCTGAGCGTCTGACACGTGCGGGAGCTGGGCGGCGGAGTGACGTGGGTCACGTCCGGCGGATCGTAGTTTCTCTGTTTCACAGCGCCGCCTACTCGGTACCGTGGCGCGCGTGCCACGCCTGGTTCTCGCCTCACAGTCCCCCGCCCGACTCGCGACACTGAAGTCCGCCGGCCTCAACCCGCACGTCGTGGTCTCGGGCGTCGACGAGGACAAGGTGCTCGCCGACGCCGCGGACCGGTTCGGCGAGCTCGATCCCGCCGACGCCGTGCTCGTCCTCGCGCAGGCCAAGGCCGAGGAGGTAGCGTCCCGGCTGGAAGAGATCCGGGACGACGACGAGGCCGGCGGGCGGGACACCGCGACCGCCACCGATGTCATCGTCATCGGCTGCGACTCCATGCTCGAGATCGACGGCACAATCGTGGGCAAGCCCGCCGACCCCGAGACAGCACGCGAGTGCTGGCGCTCGATGCGCGGGGGCAAGGGAGTTCTGCACACTGGCCACTGGGTGGTGGACCTGCGCGACGACGCCGATGGCGGCACGGGCGGCACCATCGGATCGACCAGCTCGACGACCGTCTGGTTCGCCGACATCGACGACGATGAGATCGACGCCTACGTCGCCACCGGCGAGCCATTGCAGGTTGCGGGAGCTTTCACCATCGACGGCCTCGGCGGCCCGTACGTCGAGCGCGTCGAGGGGGACCACCACGGCGTCGTGGGGATCAGCCTGCCCCTGCTGCGTGAGCTCCTGGCCGAGCTGAACGTCCCCTGGCGCACCCTCCGCACGCCCTGACCGGCCGAACGTAGGCCTACTCGCTCTCAGCCGTCGAACGTAGGGGTGGTCGCTTCATGAGCGCTCATGGAGCGACCACCCCTACGTTCGTCTGGCCGGCCTGGCCGGCCTGGGCGGCGTGGGGGCGAGTGCCACAGTGGGGCCGAGGTGGGTGCCTGGGACCCAGCCGAGCCGGGTCAGTCGTTCAGCCATCTCCGCGCCGACGCTGGGGACGCTTCCGGCCAGAGCCCTGGCCGCCGGAAACCTAAGGACGATCAGCCTGTCGGTGGCAACGAGCCCGTTCTGGCGCGCCGCGTCGTCGGCAAGCATTGCTTCCCGGGAATGGAATGCTCGCCCGTCGATCTCGACCACCACGTAGCGACCGTCGGGCAGAGCCCAGACGAAATCGACCCTGGCCAGGAAGACACCGCCCGCGACGAACGTGACCTGCTGCCCGTCCGGCGGTACTCCGTGGTCGACGAAGGACAACCTCGCGTGGGTCTCGGCGGTAGACCCGTCGCGACCTTCACCCAGGTCGAGCAGACAGTGCACCTGTGCCGCACCGCGCCGGCCCCGCACCTGTTCGCGGACACGCTGGAGCCCGGGTCCGTCGAGGCGTCCCTCCCGCAGGGCATCGCTGAGCACTGCCACCGCCTCATGGCGGGACAGCGTCGGGAGCGCCTGCGCCAATGCCGGAACCAGGGCCGCCACACGACGTCCCCGATAGGGCTGGTCCGCGAAGAACCTGTACCGACGCAGCACGATCCCCTCGCCGACGGCCGCGTACATTCCCCCCGGCCGCGCCGCCTCCGGCACCAGGTCCGCGGGCAGTCCACCGATCCCGAGCAGCGCCAGCGCGCAAGCACCAGTGGCGATCCCGTCCGGTACCGCGAGCATGCCCAGCCAGGCTGCCCGACGTCGAAGGTGGTCGTGATAGTCGTCTCGCGGCCGCCGCTCGGCCAGTTCCGGGTCGGTGTCGTAGACGCCCCGGGTGACACGACACCACCGGCCCTGCCTGATCAGCAATGCCACGGCGTCCTTGTTGACTCCCGCCGCATCGCACTGCGCCTTGCTCACCAGGCCTTCCTGCGCGGCCGCAGCCGCACGCAGCACCTGCGGCACAGTCCTCACGGGTCTCGTGGCGCTGATCCCACCCCGATGAAGAGGTCGCCGGGAGCCGCTGCCGTGGCATTGTGGACAGGAGCGCAATCACAGCACCTGTGGTCGCGCTCGCTTCCAACTCACGCCGTCGGCCCTAACGGCAGATCTAGAGAGCTTCGGGTCTTTCGGCCCGACTCCTAGGCGCCGAGCGTAGGCATCCTCGCTCCAAGCCGACGAACGTAGGGCTCATCGCTGCATAAGTCGCTCATCAAGCGACCACTCCTACGTTCGGCACCGACACCGGCACCAAGGCCGGGAGCTAGGGCGGTCTGCCGGATGTGCACAACCAGATCGTGCCCATCCGACGCTTCGGGCCCGACGCCATGTCTGAACCCTCCAAACGGCCCGCGCCGCGGTTGGTCTGGTCTCCAGACTTTTCGCCGGGTGTCCGGAGGCGGTACGTCGGCCCGGTACCACCGGGTTACGGTGAGCCGTGCCCAGTTCCAGCCTGCCCCGAACCATCTCGAAGGTGCTCATCGCCAACCGCGGTGAGATCGCCGTCCGCGTGGCCCGTGGATGCGCCGACGCGGGGCTGACTTCCGTCGCCGTCTACGCCGACCAGGACCGCGAGGCGCTGCACGTCCGCCTCGCCGACGAGGCCTTCGCGCTCGGCGGCGCCCGCGCCGCGGACACGTACCTGGACCCGGCCAAGCTGCTCGACGTCGCCCGTCGCTCCGGCGCCGACGCCGTGCACCCCGGCTACGGCTTCCTGTCCGAGAACGCGGAGTTCGCCCAGTCGGTGATCGACGCAGGGCTCACCTGGATCGGCCCGCCGCCGTCGGCCATCGAGTCGCTCGGCGACAAGGTCAGCGCGCGCCACATCGCGCAGCGCGCGGGCGCTCCCCTGGTTCCCGGCACGCCGGACCCGGTCAAGGACAGCAGCGAGGTCAGGGCCTTCGCCGAGCAGTACGGGCTGCCCATCGCCATCAAGGCGGCGTTTGGTGGCGGCGGCCGTGGCCTGAAGGTCGCGCGCACGTACGAGGAGATCGACGAGATGTTCGACTCGGCGGTCCGCGAGGCGGTGGCGGCTTTCGGCCGGGGCGAGTGCTTCGTGGAGCGCTACCTGGACAAGCCGCGCCACGTGGAGACGCAGTGCCTCGCGGACACCCACGGCAACGTCGTGGTCGTCTCGACCCGGGACTGCTCGCTGCAGCGCCGCCACCAGAAGCTGGTGGAGGAGGCGCCCGCGCCGTTCCTCACGCCGGAGCAGGAGAAGTCGCTGTACGCGGCGTCGGAGGCGATCCTTCGCGAGGCCGGCTACGTCGGCGCGGGTACGTGCGAGTTCCTCGTCGGGGTGGACGGCACCATCTCCTTCCTCGAGGTGAACACGCGGCTCCAGGTGGAGCACCCGGTGACCGAGGAGGTCACGGGCATCGACCTGGTGCGCGAGCAGCTACGGATCGCGGCGGGCGAGAAGCTCGGGTACCACTCCCCCGCCGTGCGCGGGCACTCCATCGAGTTCCGCATCAACGGCGAGGACCCGGCGATGGGCTTCCTCCCCGCGCCGGGCCGCCTGCACACGATCGCGTGGCCGTCCGGTCCGGGCGTGCGGGTCGACACGGGCGTCGTCGCGGGCGACTCCGTCTCCGGGGCGTTCGACTCCATGATCGCCAAGCTCATCGTCACGGGCGCCACGCGCACCCAGGCGGTCGAGCGGGCCCGGCGCGCGCTGCGTGAGCTCGTGGTCGAGGGCATCCCCACGGTGGTCCCGTTCCACCGGGCGGTCCTCGAGGCCGACGCGTTCGTCCCGGCCGACGGCTCCGCCTTCCGCGTGCACACCCGCTGGATCGAGACGGAGTTCGCCGACACCCTCAAGACGCTGGCCCCTGCGGCGCCCGCACCGGCCCCAGAGGCCGACGAGGAAGAGGTAGCCGCAGAACGGGTGGTCGTCGAGGTGGGGGGACGCCGGCTCGAGGTCGTGCTGCCCGCAGGCCTGGGCGTCGCCGCGGGTCGGGCACGTTCGGCGAACGCCGCCCGGCGCCCCGCGCGACGCGCCGCCGGCGCCAAGGCGTCGAGCGGTTCCGCGGGAAACACCCTGGCCTCGCCCATGCAGGGCACCATCGTCAAGGTCGCGGTCGAGGACGGCACGCAGGTGGCCGAGGGCGACCTCGTCGTCGTGCTGGAGGCCATGAAGATGGAGCAGCCGATCCTCGCTCACCGTGCTGGCACCGTGCGATCCCTGACGGCCGCGCCCGGCGCCGGCGTGACCGCGGGCGCTCCGCTCTGCGAGATCGTCGACTGAGCCCGAGGCCAGATCCGGACGCTACCCAGCGGGTGAATTCACGAGCAACACGGGTGAAAAGGGTCCAATAGGCGCAGATAGCGCCGGAACGGTCTCGGAAGGCTGCCGCTGATCCGCTAGGTTCTGCGACGTGACACACGTCGTAGTACTGAGCCCCGAAGAGGCCATCGCCCTCGTCCGTCCCCGCAAGTCCCTTCCGTCGTTCGTCAGTGACCTGACCTGCGACGACGGCGTCATCTCCGTGACGGCGGACCTGCGCCGCCTGACCTATGCCCCGCTCCCCGTCAAGATCGCGGCCAAGGCCGTCCCGGTCATGCACGCGTCCGCGCGGATCACCTCCTTCTGGCAGAACATCGCGGTGCTCCAGGTCGACGCCGACGCCGCCGGCCTGCCCGCCACCAAGCTGCTCCCGCTCGCTTCCGGGACCATCGCGAAGATGGCGCGCAAGAGCGGTCTGCCCGAGCACGCCGTGCAGCTCCGCAAGGACGGCACGGTCTCGCTCGACGTGCTGGCCCTGATGCGCGGCACGTTCACCGAGGTGACGGGTTTCCGCTTCGAGGGCGGCAAGGTCATCGTCGAAGGTGTCGCCAGGGACGCCTGAGCGGGCCTCCGTCTGTCCCGCCTCCGACTCGCCACGGCGGTCGGTGGCGGGACACAGCTTTGTGGTCACCACCTGCCGACATCGCAGGCCAAGACCTGACAGACTGACGCTGTGCCGAACGCGACAGTGCCCCCGACCGACCTGCACCGGCACGGCGGCGACGGCTGGGTGACGTGCGGGGATCACCGGCACTGGGGGCTGTTCGGCGCTGCCGGCCTGCTCCTCGTCCGCCGGGACCTCGACGGGACGCCCTCGCACCTGGTGCTCCAGCACCGCGCCCTGTGGTCGCACATGGGCGGCACCTGGGGCATCCCCGGCGGGGCGCTCGCACCGGACGAGAAGCCGGCGGCCGGTGCCCTGCGCGAGGCCGCCGAGGAGGCCGCGATCGACCCGGCCGCCGTGCACGTCGTGGGCACGTACGTGCTGGAGCACCCGGTATGGACCTACACGACGGTGGTGGCCGACGTCGTCCCCGGGTACCGCGTCGAACCTCGCGCCGCCGACCCGGAAAGCCTGGAGGTGCGCTGGACGGGGCTCGGCGACCTGGGTTCGCTGACTCTCCTGCCTGCGTTCGGCGAGGCACTACCCCGCCTGCTCACCATGCTGGGTTAGGGTCGATTCGTGCATATCCGGATCGCTCCCGAAGAGGTGCTCGGCCTGGCGCGGATCGCCAAGCAGGCCCCGCCCGTCATCACGTCCGTCGTCGGCGACGGGGACGTGATCCGTGTGGTCGCGGACCTGCGCCGCCTGGAGACCCTGCCTGGTCCGCTGAAGCTGGCCGTGAAGATCGCGCCGATCGTGCGGGCCGACGTGAAGCTGGCCGCCTTCGAGCGCGGCGTCGCGACGCTCACGGTCGAGGTGAACGCCGCGGGCCTGCCCGCCCACCGGCTGCTCAGCCTCGCCGCAGCACCCATCGAGCAGGAGGTCGCCAAGCAGGGCCTGCCGCCAGGCGTCGTGGACGTGCAGCCGGACGCGCGGATCGCCGTCGACGTCGAGCGCCTGCTGGAGGCCAAGGTTCCAGGCATCACGGTCTCGAACGCGAAGGTCGAGGGCGGCCAGATCGTCCTTGACGCCTCCGTCGCCTGAGCCGGAGGTGCAGCGCAGGGTGGGGGCCGAGGAACGAGGCACCCGCTCGGAGCGGAACCGCAGGCTCAGGCGACAAACACGCACAGCCTGACGCCGAGGCGGGATTACTTCCCCACGCGAGCATCCAGCACCCGAGCACCCTCGGCGATCGAGCCCGAAAGTGACGGGTAGATGGTGAACGCGGAGGCGACGTCCTCCACCGTGAGCCGGTGCTGGACCGCGAGCGTGATCGGGAAGATCAGCTCGGACGCGCGCGGTGCCACGACCACGCCGCCGAGCACCACACCCGCCTCGGGGTGCGCGAAGAGCTTCACGAACCCGTCCTTGACCCCGAGCATCTTGGCGCGCGGGTTCCGGGCGAGCGGCAGCGTCGTCGTGATGTAGCGGGAGCTCTGCGCGCGCAGCTTCTCCTCGCTGTAGCCGACGGTAGCGATCTCGGGCGCGGTGAAGATGTTGGAGGCGACGGTGCGGAGCGCGAGCGGCTGCACCGCGTCACCGAGGGCGTGCGCCACGGCGATGCGGCCCTGCATGGCGGCCACGGACGCGAGCGGGAGCACACCGGTGCAGTCACCGGACGCGTAGATGCCGCGCACCGAGGTGCGTGAGACCCGGTCGACGACGATGTGGCCCGTCTCCGACAGCTGCACCCCTGCCTCCTCGAGCCCCAGGCCGGACGTCGCGGGCACCCCGCCGACCGCCACCAGGACGTGCGAGCCGTGCACCACGCGCCCGTCGGACAGCGTCACCTCGACGCCGTCGTCGGTCCGCACGGCCGACGCCGCACGCGAGCGGGACAGCACGGTCATGCCCCGGGAGCGGAAGACTCCCTCGAGCAGCTCCGCGGCGTCCTCGTCCTCACCGGGCAGCACCCGGTCCCGGCTGGAGACGAGCACCACGTCCGAGCCGAGCGCGTTGTACGCGCCCGCGAACTCGGCGCCGGTGACGCCGGACCCGACCACGATCAGCCGCTCGGGCAGCTCGCGCAGGTTGTACATCTGCGTCCAGGTGAGGATCCGCTCGCCGTCGGGCACCGCGGTGGGCAGGGTGCGCGGGGTGGCGCCGAGCGCGAGGAGGATCGACTCCGCCTCCAGCACCTCGGTCGTGCCGTCGGCCAGCTCGGCCACCACGTGCGCCGGCCCGTCCAGCCGCCCCTTGCCCGCGACGATCCGGATGCCCTCGCGCTCCAGGCGTCCGCGGATGTCCGCGCTCTGTGCCCGCGCGAGCGCGAGCACCCGCTTGTTGACGGCCTGCAGGTCCACGAAGTGCTTGCGCTTCTCCTCCGCCGTACCGGCAGCGGACGCCGCCGCCTGCACGCCTGCGCCGCCCAGCGCCGGGGCCGAGGTCGGGGCCGCGTAGGCGGACACTACGGGGATGCCACCGGTCGCCAGCGAGACGTCGACGTCGGACAGCGGGTCAACGACGTCGTTCGGCATGCGGATGCCGAGCTCCGGGGCGCGGTCGGCGATGGTCATCCACTCGGCGGTGGCGATGAGCGTCTTCGACGGGACGACGTCGGTCAGGACCGCCGCGCCGCCCAGACCCTGCTGCTCGACCACGGTGACCTGCGCACCGTGGCTGCGCGCGACGAGCGCCGCCTCGTAGCCGCCGGGCCCACCTCCCACGACGACGACGTGGGGCGGGACAGCTGTGGGATCGAGGGGGGTCACGCTCCCATTCTCGCATCGTCCGCGAGTGTCGAGGATCCGGAGCGCTCGTGGACGCGTGCCCGGAGGAAAGTGGCGTTAACCTCGGACCATGAGTACGGAGCCAGATCTGGACGACCCGACGACCGACCCGTTCGACGTCGCTGCCGCCGCCGCCGAATACATCGCGGCCAAGACGGGGGTGCCGGGGCACGACGTCGCGCTCGTCCTCGGGTCCGGATGGGGTGGTGCGGCCGAGCTGGTCGGCGACGTCGTCGCGGAGATCCCCACTGCCGAGATCCCCGGCTTCGTGCGACCCGCGGTCAAGGGGCACCTGGCCACGACGCGTTCCATCCGCTTCGAGCGCCCCGACGGCGCCGTGCGGCACGCGCTGGTCCTCGGCTCGCGCACCCACCTCTACGAGGGCCTCGGCCCCCGCCGCGTGGTGCACGGCATCCGCACCGCCGCCGCTGCCGGCTGCGAGACGTTGATCCTCACGAACGGCTGCGGCAGCGTGCACATCGGCTGGCGGCCCGGCCAGCCCGTCCTCATCAAGGACCACCTGAACCTCACCGGCCAGACCCCGCTCGAGGGCGCCAAGTTCGCCGACATGACCGACGTGTACACGCCACGCCTGCGCGACGTCGCACGCACCGTCGACCCGGACCTCCCTGAGGGCGTCTACGCGCAGTTCCACGGCCCGCAGTACGAGACCCCCGCCGAGGTCAAGATGGCCTCCCTGATGGGAGCCGACCTGGTGGGCATGTCGACGGCGCTCGAGGCCATCGCCGCCCGGCACTGCCGTATGGACGTCCTCGGCATCTCGCTGGCCACGAACCTCGCGGCCGGGATCAGCCCGCACCCCCTCTCGCACGCAGAGGTGCTCGAGGCGGGCCGGGAAGCCGGCCCTCGGATCAGCGACCTGCTCGCGCGGGTCATCAAGCAGATCTGATGGCTGTGTCCGCCAACCTGCCCGCCACGGACGTCTCGGCGCCCGACCTCGTCGCCCGCGCCGAGGCCTGGATGGCCGCCGACGTGGACGACGCCGACGTCGCCCAGCTGCGCAATCTCGTCGCCAGGACAGCCGACCCCCACCCCCACCTCGGCGAGCTGGCTCTCGCCGAGCTCGCCGACCGGTTCTCCGGCATGTTGCAGTTCGGCACCGCCGGGCTGCGCGGCGCCATGGCCGCGGGGCCGAACCGGATGAACCGCGCCGTCGTGATCGCGGCCGCCGCCGGGCTGGCTGCCTTCCTCAAGGCGGAGGCAGCCGGGGTGGCCCCGCGCGTCGTGGTCGGGTTCGACGCCCGGCACCGCTCGGCCGAGTTCGCCCGCGACACGGCCGCCGTCCTCGTCGCCGCCGGGGCCGAGGTGCAGCTCATGCCCGCGCCGGGTCCGACTCCGGTACTCGCCTTCGCGGTGCGTCACCTGTCGGCCGACGCCGGCGTCATGGTCACCGCGAGCCACAACCCTGCCGCCGACAACGGCTACAAGGTGTACCTCGGCGGACGAGTCGTGACCGACGCGGGACAGGGCGCGCAGATCGTCCCGCCGGCCGACGCCCTGATCGCCGGCGAGATCGCGCTCGTGCGCGCGGCGAAGGACGTGCCGCGCGCCGAGTCCGGCTGGACCGTGCTCGGCCCGGAGATCACCGACGCGTACCACGCCGCCGTGGCCACACTGCACGACGGCGAGCCGCGCACCAAGCTCCGCATCGTGACCACGTCCCTGCACGGTGTGGGCGGCGCCGCCGTCGCGCGGGTGCTGGCAGAGGCCGGCTTCACCGACGTCGTACCCGTGGAGGAGCAGGCGGAGCCCGACCCGGACTTCCCCACCGTCGCGTTCCCCAACCCCGAGGAGCCTGGGGCCATCGACATGGCCCTCGCCCTGGCGCAGGACGCCCACGCGGACCTCGTCATCGCGAACGACCCGGACGCCGACCGGTGCGCCGTCGCCGTGCTCGACCCGCAGTACGGCACGTACCAGGGCGCGGAGACCGCGTTCTCGCAAGGTTGGCGCATGCTGCACGGCGACGAGGTCGGCATGCTGCTCGGCTGGGACGCGGCCGAACGGACCGCCCGCGCCGGCGCGGGCGGCACGCTGGCCTGCTCCATCGTGTCGTCGCGCGCGCTGGCCGCGATCGCGGCACGGCACGGGCTGGACCACGCCACCACGCTGACCGGCTTCAAGTGGATCGCGCGCACCCCGGACCTCGTGTTCGGCTACGAGGAGGCCCTCGGCTACTGCGTGGACCCCGAGCACGTACGCGACAAGGACGGGCTGTCGGCAGCCGTCGCCGTCGCGCAGCTGGCCAACCGGCTGGCCGCCAACGGTCGCACCCTCCTGGACCGGCTCGACGACGTCGCCCGAGCCTGCGGGCTGCACGTCACCGGCCAGGTGTCGGCACGGTTCGAGGACCTCGCCGAGATCGAGTCCACCATGGCGTCTCTCCGCGAGGCGCCCCCGACGATCCTGGCAGGCTCGCCCGTCAACTCGGTCCGTGACCTCGCCGAGGGTCTGGACGGGCTGCCGCCGACGGACGGCGTCGTCCTGATGACCGCCGACGACACCCGGGTGATCGTGCGGCCCAGCGGCACCGAGCCGAAGGTCAAGTGCTACATCGAGGTGGTCTCGCCGGTCGACCCGGACGCCTCCGCCGGGTCCCTGTCCGCGGCTCGGGTCGCCGCGCGGGACCGCCTGGCCCAGGTCCAGGCCGACCTCCGCGCGGCACTGGGACTCTGACGACACCGGTCCCGCGGCCCGAGGGGCTGCGGGACCGGCTGGACCAGCGACGCCCTACTGCACGACCGCAGGCAGCACGTCCATGGCGTCGGGGTTCTTGGCCAGGAAGTCCGGCACCTTGTCCTTCGCCACCGCCTCCATGAGCGGGTCGAACGTCGCACGGTCGAGCACGACGATCGACTGGCCGTCGTCGCTGCGCCCGGTACCCGAGTACGGGGCCGTCATGAACGTGATCTCGTTCGTCGAGATGTCCCCCGCACCCGCGAACAGCTCCTGGATGCGGTCGAGCGTCAGCTCCTTGTCCACCGCGACCGAGCTCGTGATGGCCTCGAGGAAGCTGGCCATCTTCAGGGGTTCGCTCATGCTGTTCTTGGCCTTCGCCACGATGGCCCGCATCCACGCCTGCTGCCGCTGCACCCGGCCGAAGTCACCGTTGGACAGGGCGTAGCGCTCCCGCGTGAAGGCCAGTGCCTCCTCGCCGGTCATGGCCTGCCGCATCGAGCCGCCGTCGCCGTCGGGCACCGTGATCTCGACCCCGTCCAGGGAGTCCGTCAGGGCCTTGAAGGACTCGAAGTCGGTCACGGCGAAGTGGTCGATGCGCACGCCCGTCAGGTCCTCGACCGTCTGGATCATCAGCGGCGGGCCGCCGTAGGAGAACGCCGCGTTGATCTTCGCCTCGCCGTAACCCGGGATCGGCACCCAGGAGTCCCGCGGGATCGAGATCGCCGCCGCCGACTGCCGGTCGGCGGCCAGGTGCACGAGCATGATCGCGTCCGTGCGCTGTGCGCCGGCCTCCCAGGCCTCCGGGTCGCCGGCCGAGATCCGGCTGTCCGAGCCGAGCACCAGGATGTTCACCGGTGCGGCCGGTCCCTCCACCGGCTCCGCGCTGGGGCGGGTCGAAGGGTCGATCTCCGCGAACGGGTCGATGCGCTCCATGTTGTCGTCGAGCGACATGCGGTAGCCGAAGTACGCCGCGGCTCCGCCACCGCCGACGAGCAGGAGCGCCCCGACGACGATTCCGGCGACGAATCCCTTGCTCCGGCGCCGACGGCGTGCGTGACGTACATCTCCGTCGACGGGATTAGGTACGGCGAGAAGATCGTTCTTGCGATCGGGTGCGGCCATAGCTCGTGATCCTAGTGTTGTTTTGGGCTACTACTCTTATGCCTGCACCGCAACTGGAAGGCGCTCTCAGGGGCGAAATCCGATGCCCCCTTGCGGGACGTCAGACAGAGAGGAGATTCGCCGTGATCGCTCGCGTGAAACGCGCGCAGAACCGCGCGATCCTCCTGGTCACACACCATTTTGCACCCGAGTCGGGCGCGCCGCAGCGACGCTGGGGAGCCCTCGCGGGCCACCTGGTACCGGCCGGATATCGGCTTACCGTTCTGACGCCCCCACCGCACTACCCTTCGGGAAAGATCACCCATTTTTCACCCGATTACCTGCCTGGATCGGTCAGTTCAGGAACCCATGGCGAAAAGATCATCCGGGTGAATTACCGGGAGCATTCTCATGGGCTCGGCTCACGTGCCGCCGACCAGGTGGTCGCGGCCGTCAGCTCGGTGCTGCACGGGGTCCGGCCCGCGGCCGGCCGGCCGGCCGTCGTCATCGCGACGGTGCCCGGGATCCCGAGCGTCGTCGCCGGCTGGGCTCTCGCCCGGTGGCACCGGGCCGGCTTCGTCGTGGAGATGCGCGACGCCTGGCCGGACCTCATCCAGCCCAGCGGCATCCTGCTGCGCCGGGGACGGAGCGGCGGCCTGCGCCGCGGTCTGCGCGACCTTGCGGCACGCGTGGTGCACCGCACCGTGACCCGGCTGCAGACCCGAGCCGACCTCGTGGTCACGACCACCGCCGCGTTCGCCGAGGTGCTGCGGTCGCGTGGCGTCCGCAACGTGGCAGTGGTGCGCAACGGGACGGCGTTCGCGCCCGTCCGTGAGAACGCTCCCGTCGTTCTGGCAGGCCGCCCCCTGCGCGTCGTCTACGCGGGCACCGTGGGCCGGTCGCAGGGCCTGGACGTCGCGGTGCGCGCCGCGGCCCTGGTCCAGGCACGCGGCTACACGCTCGACGTGCGCATCGTCGGGCACGGCAACGAGCTGGAGCCGCTGCGGCTCCTGGCGGCCGAGCTGGACGCACCGGTCCGTGTCGAGCCCTCCGTCCCGTCCACCGAGGTGCGCGACCTGTACGCCTGGGCCGACACCGTGATCGTCTCCCTGCGGGACTGGGAACCGTTCGAGTGGACCGTCCCGTCCAAGCTGTACGAGGTCATGGCCTCCGGCGTCGTCGCCTCGGCGTGCCTCGCCGGTGAGGCCGCCAGCCTGGTCGCGGCGAACGGCGCGGGCGCCGTCGTGCGTCCTGGCGACGTCGAGGGCCTCGCCGACCTGTGGTGCGGCTGGCTGTCCGACGACGTCGTGCCCGCTGCCTCGCCCGACGCCGCCGCCTGGGTCGCGGAGCACGCGAGCGACGCGGTACTGGGCCACCGCTACACCGAGCTGCTGGACGAGCTGCTCCCCCACCCGCTGGTGGGTAACGCCGGCCGAGGAGCACGCTACTGATGGCACCGCCTCTCCGGCGCGCGGGCGAGCTCGCGCGCAACCTGCGCTTCACCACGTCCTTCGTGGCCAGGACCCTCGTCGAGGACCCGCTCTGGCTGGCCGTCCAGACCGCCCGCCGGGCTCCGGAGCCGCTGCGCCGGCCGCTCGTGCGCGCCCTCCGGCTCGCTCCGACGCCGTCCGCGCCGCACGCGCTCGGCAGCATGCTCGCGGGCGACAACGCCCGCGCCGCGGACGAGGCACAGCAGCTGCTCGCCCGCAGCGACGGTCGTGGCCTGCGGGTCGCGGCGGAGGTCGCCGTCGCGGTGGGCCGCCCCGACCTGCTCGACGGTGTCGACGGCGCCGGCCCAGCGCGCTACCGCGCGGCGTGGCTGCTGGGTGATGCCGGGTCGATCGGTTCGGACGCGCCCGCCGGGCTGCGTACGCAGGTGGCTGCGCTGGAGCCCGAGCTGCAGGCCGGTGCCCGGGACGACGCGCAGAGCGCTGGGCCGGCACCCGCCGGGTCCACCCACCCTGGCGGCGTCACCGTGCTGCACCACCTGACCAACTCTCTGCCGCACACGCAGAGCGGATACACGCTCCGCTCGCACGCGATCCTGGTGGCGCAGCGCGCCGGCGGGCTCCGCGCTTCCGCGAGCACACGGCCCGGCTACCCGCTCACCATCGGGTCGCTCGCGGCGCGCGGGACCGACGTCGTGGACGGCGTCGCCTATCAGCGTCTCGTCCCGAGCCGTGTGCTGCCCGACGTCGCACGGCGGACCGCGCAGGAGGCCGAACTGCTGACCGAGGCCGCCCGCGCGGCGGGTGCCTCCGTCCTGCACACCACGACGCCGTCGGCCAACGGGGTGCTGGCCCGTACGGCGGCGCGGCGGCTCGGGATCCCCTGGGTCTACGAGGTGCGCGGCCTGCCCGAGGAGACCTGGGTGGCTTCGCACGGCACGACGGAGGGCCGTGCCCGCGCTGCGGCGTCGCGTCGTCGCGCCCTGATGCAGGCCAAGGAGACCGAGCTGGCACTCGCCGCCGACGCCGTGGTGACGCTCAGCGGCACCATGCGCGACGCGCTCGTGGCGCGAGGTGTGCCCTCGGGGCGCATCACCGTGGTGCCGAACGCAGTCTCCGACGCCCTGCTCACCACCGAGCATCCGACGCCCGAGGCCGCGCGAGCGGCGCTGGGCCTGCCCGCTGGACCCGCGATCGGGACCGTCAGCAGCCTGGTCGACTACGAGGGCCTGGAGACGGTGGTCCGCACGGTGGCGACGCTGCGTGCCCGCGGGCACGACGTGACGGGCCTGCTGGTGGGCGACGGCGTCTCGCGGCCAGGGCTCGCGCGCCTCGCGCGTGAGCTGGGCGTGGCCGACCACGTGGTGCTTCCCGGACGCGTGCCGTCCGACGTCGCGCTGACCTGGCTGGCCGCGCTGGACGTCGTGCTGGTGCCCCGGCGGGACCACGAGGTCACGCGCCTGGTGACGCCGCTCAAGCCCGTCGAGGCCATGGCGGTGGGCCGCCCGGTGGTCGCGAGCGCCCTGCCGGCCCTCGTCGAGGCAGTGGGCGGCGCCGGGCTGCACGTCGATGCCGACGACATGGAGGGGTGGGCCACCTCGGTCGGCGGCCTCCTGGAAGACGCGGTACGGCGCGCCGAGCTGGTCGAGCGCGGTCGAGTGGTAGCAGCCGAGAGGACATGGGTGCGCAACGCGGAGACGTATCTGGGGATCTACCGGACCTGCCTGGGGGTGGCGGTATGAGCGGTCCCGAGACCGGGTCGTACTCGGCGCTGTTCGACGCGTCGCCGATGACCACCAAGCTGGTGACGCTCGGCAACCTGTCGCGCGTCGGCGCCCGGCCACCGCTGGGGCAGTACATCGGGCTGCTGTGGGAGCGGCGGCACTTCCTCTGGGCTGATGCCCGGGCGAAGGTGACCAGTGGGACGCGGCAGAGTTTGCTGGGCAACGCCTGGCTGATCCTGAACCCGCTGATCAACGGCGCCGTGTATTACCTGGTGTTCGGTCTGCTGATGAAGAACGCGCGGGGCATCGACAACTTCGTCGGGTACCTGCTGATCGGGGTGTTCCTGTTCCAGTTCACCACCCAGTCGATCAACGGTGGCGCCCGTTCGGTGCAGGCGGGCAAGAATCTGATCCGGGCCTTCACGTTCCCGCGCGCCGCGCTGCCGATCTCCGTGATGCTGCGCAACCTCCTCAGCCTGGGCCCCACTCTGCTGACGCTGGCCGCGCTGATCTACTTCGTGCCGCCTGCCGAGGAGTACACCTGGCGCATCGCCCTGGTGGCGGGCGCTCTTGCGCTTCAGGTCATGTTCACCACGGGTCTCACGCTCCTGGTGGCTCGCTGGGCGGCCGCGCTGCCCGATGTCACCAACCTGATCAGCATGGTGATGCGCATCTGGCTGTACGCGTCGGCGGTGTTCTTCTCCTTCGACAGGCTCGTGGACGATCCCGAGCTGCTGAGGTGGCTCGAGGCGAACCCGATGTTCATCGTGCTGGACATCGTGCGGGACTGCGTGCTGTACGCCACCACGCCGGACCCGATGCGCTGGGTCTGGCTCGGTGGATGGGCCGTCGGCATGCTGCTCATCGGGTTCATCACCTTCTGGAGTGCGGAGGAGAGCTATGGCCGCTGACCTCGACTACCCGATGCCGGCACAACTGGGCCAGGGCGGTCCCGCGTCGATGCCGGTGCCCGCCCAGGGCCCGCTGTCGGCGGCGACGCCCATGTCGGTGCAGGCGCCTCCCCACACGGGCCAGATAGCGGCCGTCGCACCGCGGTCGGGCAGCACCCCGGTGCTATGGCCCACGGTGGCCGTGCAAGGGCTCCGGATGTTCTACCGGACGCCGTCGACCGACACGACCCGTGGTCGGCGCGCCAGGCTGAAGCGCGCCGTGCTCAACGCCGTCGGCCAGGAGCCCAAGGTGACGGTTCGTGCGCTGACGGACATCTCGTTCGTCGCGAACTCCGGCGAGCAGATCGGCATCGTGGGCCAGAACGGCTCCGGCAAGAGCACTCTCCTGCGGATCATCGCCGGCTTGGAGAAGCCCACCAAGGGCCAGGTGCTGGCCGAGAGCACACCCGTGCTCATCGGCGTGAACGCCGCCCTGGTGCCCGACCTGCCGGGCGAGGAGAACGTCCGTCTCGGCTGCCTGGCCATGGGCCTCTCCCCCGCGGAAACCCAGGCCGCCATCCCCGACGTCATCGAGCTCGCCGGCCTCGGCAAGTCGATCTACCTGCCCATGCGGACCTACTCCTCGGGTATGGCGGCACGGCTGCGCTTCGCCATCGCGACGGCGGCGCGCCCGCACATCCTGCTCATCGACGAGGCCCTAGCCACGGGCGACGCCGCGTTCAAGGAACGCAGCGAGGTGCGCATGGAGCGCTTGCGTAGGGAGGCGGGCACGGTGTTCCTGGTGAGCCACGCGGCACAGACCATCGAGGAGTCGTGCACCCGCGCCATCTGGCTGCACCACGGCCGCCTGGTGCTGGACGGCGAGGCGCAGGACGTCGCCGTCCGGTACCGGAAGTGGGCGTGGGCCTTCGCGAAGGACAAGCCGGACGAGGCCAAGCAGATCCTCGAAGATGCTTTTGCCGAACGACGGGAGACACAGGTGCGGTTCGACACGCCCGACCCCCCCAAGGGGCGAGTGCGGGAGCGGCACGCGCGGCCTACGGGGCGCGACGCCAAGCAGGCCAAGGCCAGCGCCGCGCGGGCCGCGGCCCAGTGGGCCAGGAGGGAAGACCTGTGACGCGACCCCTCGTCATGACGATCTACGGGACCCGCCCCGAGGCCATCAAGGTGGCGCCGGTCATCACGGCCCTGGAGACCGACGACCGGTTCGACTCGCTGACCGTCGTCACCGGCCAGCACCGGGAGATGCTCGACCAGGTCAACGAGGTGTTCGGCATCGTGCCGGACCACGACCTGGACATCATGAGCCACGGTCAGACGCTCGGGCAGATCTTCGCCCGCGTCATCACGCTGCTCGACCCGATCCTGGAGGCGCGTCGGCCCGACGCCGTCATCGTGCAAGGTGACACGTCGACCTCGACGGCCGCCGCCCTGGCCGCCTTCTACCGGCAGATCCCGGTGATCCACCTGGAGGCCGGCCTGCGCAGCGGCGACATCATGTCGCCGTTCCCGGAGGAGGCGAACCGGAAGATCACCTCCCAGATCGCATCGCTCCACCTCGCGCCCACCCTGCGGAGCCTCGCCAACCTGGTGGCAGAGGGCGTCCAGCTCGACGACATCGTCGTGACCGGCAACACCGTCATCGACGCCCTGTACCTGGCCGTGGAGCGGCGGACGGCGTTCACGGACCCGGCGCTCGCCCGCGTCGCGGCGTCGGGCCGCCGGATCGTGCTGGTGACGACGCATCGCCGGGAGAACTGGGGCGATGCCATGGAGGGTGTGGGCCGCGCGCTGGCGCGGATCGCACGGCGGTTCCCGGAGTCGGAGATCGTCCTGCCCGTGCACCGCAACCCCGTGGTGCGCGACGCCGTGCTCCCCCACCTCGAAGGGCTGCCGAACGTGACCGTCACCGAGCCGCTGGGCTACGGCGAGTTCACGCACCTGCTGGCACTGTCCACCCTGGTGCTCACCGACTCCGGCGGTCTCCAGGAGGAGGCACCCAGCCTCGGCAAGCCCGTGCTGGTGATGCGGGACAACACCGAGCGTCCTGAGGCGGTCGAGGCAGGCACTGCCCGGCTGATCGGAACCGCCGAGGAGCGCATCGTCGGCGAGGTGCATCGGCTGCTGACGAACGAGAGGGCCTATGCCGCCATGGCACAGGCCGTCAACCCGTACGGCGACGGGCACAGCGCAGGGCGAGTGCTGGACGCGACGGCCCGCATGCTCGCGCCAGTGCTGCCCGACGTGCTGCCCGACTTCAATCTGGTGGACGAACAGTTCACCGCAGTTTCCGCAGAAGGTGGGGCATGAGCAAGACCAGGGTCTTTATCTACGGCTCGTGCGTGTCGCGCGACACGTTCGAGCACTTCGATCCCGAGCAGTTCGAGCTCGTGGAGTACGTGGCGCGGCAGTCGGTGCTCAGTGCCTACACGAAGCCGGTGGAGCTCATGGCTCCCCCGACGCTCAAGTCGCGCTTCCAGCAGCGCATGATCACGGGCGACTTCTCGTCCAGCCTGCGTTCGCAGATGGCCACTCACAGCGCCGCCACAGATTTCGTGCTCGTGGACCTGACGGACGAGCGGCTCGGGGCGTATCTCCTGCCGGACGGCTCCATCGTGACCCGCTCGGTGGAGCTCATCGAGTCCGGCGGAGAGCAGTACCTGCCGCAGGGCACGCAACACATCGCGTTCGGCACCCAGCAGCACTTCGACTACTGGACCACCGCGATGGAGTACATCGGTGAGCAGATGCGGAGCCAGATGTCGCAGGCCACGATCGTGCTGCTCGACATCCCGTGGGCGGAGTGGTCCGAGTCGGGCACGGAGACCCCGGGCAGCTTCGGGATGCGGGCCGCGGAAGCCAATCCGGTCTTCCGGACGTACACCCGGGCGGCCGCCCAGGCACTGGGCGCCCATGTGATCTCCATGGAGCCGTCCGAGGTGGTATCCAGCCCGGACCATCCCTGGGGGGACGCGCCCTTCCACTACTCGGAGAACGTGTACCTGGAGATCGTCCGACGCCTGACCGGGGCCAAGGGGCGGGTGGTATGGGGGCCGGGATCCAAGTCCACAAGCCCCTCAAGCACGCCAACCGCTGCGACCCGGCCAGCAAAGCCCACCACACCAACTGCGCCCTCCTCGCCCGCGGAGAAGCCTCTTGTCGCACGCCTCCAGTACGGACCGAACCTGGTCCTCGCCGGGACACAAAAGGGTGGCGTGGAATGGCTCAAGAGAAACCTCGCGAACCACCCGGACGTCTTCGTGGCAGACACTTCGGGATCCAACTTCTTCAATCAGCGCACACGCGTGCGAGACTCAGAGGCCGCGGCGTCCTACCAGGCTGCCTTCGCCGATGGGCGGCAGTCGTCTCTTCGGGTTGACGCGTCACCGAACTATTTCTGGCAGGGTGACGGCAGTGCCCTATCGGTGGCACCGCACGAGACGGCAGAGAATATTCGCGCCATCGCACCCGACGACGCGCAGATTGCGATCATTCTTCGCAATCCGGTAGAGCGGGCGCTTTCTGCCTACTGGGCGCAGTTCGCGACAGGATCATTTGACCTGCCCCACAGCATCTTGCAGCGGCCGTCGTCCGCCGGCGTCATCGATATCGGGTTCTACGAGCGTCACTACACCCATTGGGCCAACACCCTGGGCGAGCACAGGATCAACGTCTTTCTCTATGACGACCTGGTCGCCGACCCGCAGAGCTTCCTGACCTCGACACTGCACGCCCTTGAGCTCGATGACTATCCCGAATTCTGGGCCAAGGCCGTCGTCAAAGCTCCGAGCGACAGCACCAAGTGGGTAATTCCGTTCAAGAAGCGCCATCCTGTGACGAAGCGAGAACTGTCTGTGCTCAGTCGGATATACGAGAGCGACGTCAGATTCGTCGAGCAGCTCACCAACCGAGATCTTTCCTCCTGGAGAAAGCTAGGGCAGTAGGAGAGAAATCTGCGGCAGCAGAAGTTGCACTCGGCAGGGCTACCGGTCACAGGTGCGAGCTCGCGCCTGTGACCGGCAACTACCCCTTCGCCCGAGACAGACGCCGCTCGGCACGCTCCCACATTCGACCAAGAACGAAATCTTCGTCGGCAGACGGCTGGTAGTGCTTACCAAAATAGAACCCACCAGGCACCAGCGTCATTTCACCGAGCACGGCCCCCTCGGCTGTCGCGTACATGTCCACCCTGACGAAAGGTGTCGGGGCGGCCACCGAGGCCCTTCTGGCCACCTCGAGAAGATCGCGCCATGCCTGAGGCCGACTCGGCGACTCCTCCAGTTCTAGGTACCGCAGGTTCGTCGTCACTCGAGAGAGATCCATCGGATCGAAGTTTTCGTCGAACCACGACAGCCGGGTCTTCTTCCCGTTTCGGTCGAACCCGATAACGAACGCAATCTCACCCTGGAACGCGTACGCCTTGTAATCCATCGGGACCGCACGCCCGGACTCGTCGACGATCCGCTCTTCGACAATGGTCATCCTGTTGGGCTTCGTCGACCGGTCATATAATTCCTGATGCCTGGCGACGATATCGTCGAACGACAGGTCCACGGACCGCATCGATTCATGATAACCGTCGCCCGTGCGAGCCAGAACCATCACTCCGATTGAGGAGGACTCGTACGTGGGCTTCAGGACGAACCTGTCCGGAAGTTCGTTCAGGTCGATCTGACCAGGGTCGTCGAACGTGCGAAGAATCTCGACAACTGGCACTCCGATGAGTTTAGCAAACTCGTAGCACTTGATCTTGTCATGCAGGAACCACGGAACTCGGCGCTCTTTGCCGCTACCTCGCAGCTGAAGATGCTCGATGAATCTCATGTCTTGATCCTTAATTGACGACTGCAGATAGCTCGGCAACAAGTCGACGATCCACCTGGGATTGTGTTCGGCCATTGCACACGACGTCACGTCCCGCCTTCTGAAATTGACTATAGAGGTCATCAGCCATAATTCCATGGAGAGATTCCACGACCGACACGTTTAGATCCGAAGCTGGGACGTAATCGCCAAAGTTGCAGTCAGCGGCAACCTCGAGCGCATCGGCCCTTGAGATCCCGACGCTCGCACGCGCACCGGCCCCGAACACCGGCGTGCCCACCGCCAGGGACTGGAGTGCTCCTCGACCGGCAGAGACACAGATCAAGGACGCACCCAGGCGACCTGGAATTTCGGACGGGTCGAGCCATCCATCCATCGCGACCCGGTCGGCTCCAAGCGCGGCACGGAGCCGCCTCTCGAAGTCCCTTCGCCGAGGCCCGTCCCCCAGAACCCGGACCTGTGCGTGAATGCCGTGTTCTGACTCCAGTGTACGAGCCACTGCGATACCACCCTCGATCATGCGCAGCTTGTCATGGGAAAGCCGACCGACGATCGCGACGACGGGAGACGTCAGCTTGTCCGACAACGGGATAGTTGGCCGCTCAAGGATAGCGTCATCAATTCCATTAGGAATGACCGTGATCTTGTCTCGAGGCACGAAGGAATATCCCTCGACTGCTGCACCGATTGACGGCGCTGTCACCAGCAGCCGATCCAGCCCGTCGTGCCACAAATGGATGTTGTCATGCGCGATACCGTGAAACATGACAACGAAACTTGCACCAGAGGCTTCACTGATTTCCTGGCCCAGTTCACGGGAGTTGAAGGGTTGCGAGAACACCAGATCCGGGTGCCAGTCGATCGCTTGCTGACGAACCGATGAGATACCGGTGTTCCAGTCAACACCGATCACAAACGGGATACCGAGCTTCCGCGCCGCGTCACATACCGCACCCTCGGTCCCGATGAACATTACTTGAGCACCTGCTTCGTGCAATGCCTTGCAGGCGCCAATGACGTTCTCGTGCAATCCTCCCCAGCTTGCCACCGTGAACGCGGTCAGCACGATCCGAACACCGTTCATCAGGCTCCCTCCGCATCAAGCCGGACACCCGCGGACAGCGTCAGCCGCGCGGCAGCCAAGAGCTCTTTGGGCGATACGCCGTATCCGACGAGTCGGACATGACCCACGTCCAGCCGCGATGCCGCGAGAAGAGCCCCAGCGACGTCGACCCTCCACGCGTCCTTCAAACCGAGATGCGCCGCGAAGAACTGCGAGTTGGACGGGATCGCCAGCGCACCTCGTGACGCCTGTTGTCCGTAATGCATGTCGCCGGCGACCAGGTGCAGGTTCAATGCATCAACCCCAAGTGCCTGATGATTCACCGCTTGACCAGAATGAAGCCGGAGTGTTTGTGCTCCCCGGCTCCGGACCGCGTCATTCGAGACTCTGACCGGTCTCAGATGCCGCTTTCCCAGGTAGACGAATACTGCTTCTGCCATATGGGATGACATCCCCCGCGGCGGATCGAAGACCGAGCCCACAAGGTTCCCGAAGGTGAGGGCCGCGGCAGCGGCAGCCATATCCGGAGTGGGATCGGCGAGAGGGCTGTCTATCCAGAGCCACGCGTCCCCGACTCGGCCATCATCTGCGTCGAATCTGTCGACGCGGACACCGGCCCGCCCATCGGGCTCGCGATGAAATTCGAAGCGCACGCTACAGAACCCCTTCAGTGACGTCACCGCTGAGGCTGTCTACAAGCTCCTGCGGATGGCTTCGCGCAAGTCGCGCCATCAATCCTTCGGACCGGTCTTGTTCGACGATCCACAAAGTGAGCTCGACGAGACCGGTCATGTCCGACCGAAGGCTGATCGCGCAGGACTCGGTCACGACAGCGCCACGCGGCGTGTCGTATTCGCCGAAAGCCACCACACCCACATGGGTGTGGGTCGGGCGTCGGTCTCGGACGATCGAATTGAGAAGGATCCGCTCCCAGTCGACGATCGTGCCCCCACGTGAGTGCCGCCGCTTATGCAAGACCACGACATCGACGCCGCGCGACCGAAGCTCGCCGAGCTCACCGAGCGTGACATCACCAAGCACCACGAGCTCGCTGCCGGGGCGACCCTCGTCAAGGACATTTGCCACCGCACGGACCTTGTCCTGGAGGCGTGCCTCGACGACGCCGTTGAAAGGCCTGCCCCTCGCGATCACCACTCGTTCGACCAAGTGATCCGGAAGATCTCCACCCAGGTCCTCAAACGGCCTTGCCCGGTTCCTCATCACAGGCCAGCGATAGTCGGACTGGGCTGCGGCGACCGCACGTCGATCCTCCTCGCGCAGCCCCACGCCCTGAAGTATTCGGGAGATGCGCGCCGCGCTCTTCTGAGCGGTTCCGTCGACCGCGCTCACTTGCGCATCATGGATACGCCGGAGGGTGACGACCTGACCGCAGTGGATCCACGTCGTCCCGAGACGGAGTGCCCGTGTAGCGACATCGTGATCGACCGCCGACGTAAGGCGTTCGTCATATGGAACAGCCTCAAGCAGCGAACGGCGCACAAGCCACGTCGGGTGCCCTGGTGTTTGTCCGTTGTGCAGGACGACAGGCATACCGAATTTCTGTCGTGTGAGGTGGACGAGCATCTCGCCGGTCTCATCGTGAAAGTTGGCCCATGCGCCGTACACAGCATCGGTCCCCCTGCTGAGCGTACGAAGCTGCAACTCGATACGGTCTGAAACCATGATGTCGTCGTCATCGTGAACCGCGATCCAGTCGCCACGTGCCTGGGACGTCGCGAAGTTCCGTGCAGCGGAGATTCCCGACGCCGGCCTGCTGAACCAGCGGAGACGAGGATCGCTGACCGAACGCAGGATGTCCTGCGTCCCATCGGCCGACCCGTCGTCCACAACGATCAGTTCCAAATTCGACATGCTCTGGCCGAGCACCGAGCTGATCGCATCGGGCAGGTACCTGGCACGGTCGCGGGTCGCGATGACCACACTGACAAGTGGTTTCTCTGGAGCGAACTCCCAGCGGGGCAAGTTGGCAATAATCGGCCGGCCTTCGAGGAACTTGAATTGCGGCTCCTCGGGAACAATCCATTCCCTCAATGAGTCCAGGTCGCCGATGCTGCAGACGACGCGCCTTGCCCCTGTCCACTGGACTCTTTGGGCCAGGTCCTCAGTACACTCTCCAAAGCCGCCGATGTTCTGGTCAGCTCCGCGGACGGAGTTGAACGACGCGCTCGCTACCGTGAAGACACGGCGCGGGTCGTGCGCATGGTACGCCAATGCCTCTGGCCCCTCTGGCGTGCTGACGCGCGACTCCAGCACAACCGAGTCCGCGGTCGCTGCCGTCCCGTCGATACCGTCCACCAGTTCGGTGACGGCACCATCGAAGACGCCACTCGCGAATGTATAGGTTGCAGCGGGCACCGCAAGAGAAACGGCATAGTTGATCCGTCGCCCCGGCGTCCATCCCGCCGGGCACTCGATGGCTCGAGCGTGCGCGCCGATACGTGTGAGACCGCTCGCTGACTCAGGCACCATGATCAGCACCTCGAACCCGCTGCTGACGAGCGTGTCGACGAACTCACCGATCTCGTAACGGTCCAAGTCCGGCGTGTCGTAGAGGTCAAGGACGAACAGGCGATTCATGTCGCTCATCGCGCGCCCGCCGTCATCCCACGCGTGTCGATAACGTTCTTCGCCACGAGTCGCCCCACCACGGCGCGGAACGCCGCGTGGTCCACCAGCAGCGTGTGCACATCGGCGCTCGCCAACGCTTCCTCGGCGTCCACCAGCCGCACGTTGGGCAGCTCCGCCAGCTCGGCGGGCAGCTCGTCGATGTGCGGTTCCACCGCCAGCACCGTCGTGTGCGGGAAGGTCCGCGCCAGCTCTCGCACGATCCCGACCGCCGGCGACTCCCGCAGGTCGTCGATGTTCGGCTTGAACGCGAGCCCGTAGGCGGCGACGACCGGAGCCTCGATCCCGGCGACGGCGTCGAGCACCTTGTGCAGCACCCAGCGCGGCTTCGAGTCGTTCACCTCGCGCGCGGTGCGGATCAGCCGCGCTTCCTCGGGCGCCGCGTCGACGATGAACCACGGGTCCACGGCGATGCAGTGCCCGCCCACGCCCGGACCGGGCTGCAGGATGTTCACCCGCGGGTGGTGGTTCGCGAGCCGGATGAGCTCCCAGACGTCGATGTCCAGCCGGTCCGCCACCAGCGACAGCTCGTTCGCGAAGGCGATGTTCACGTCGCGGAACGAGTTCTCGACCAGCTTGGCGGTCTCGGCAGTCACGGCGTCCGTCAGCAGGATCTCGCCCTGGCAGAACACCTGGTACAGGTCCCGTGCCTGCTTCGCGGCCTCGGGAGTGATCCCGCCCACGATCCGGTCGTTCGTCACGAGCTCGACCATGACCCGTCCGGGCAGCACCCGTTCCGGGCAGTGCGCGACATAGATGACCGGCCGCCCGTCCGAGCCGTCGAGGCTGAGGTCAGGGCGCTCGGCCAGGATCCAGTCGGCCATGCGCCGCGTCGTCCCGGGCGGCGAGGTGGACTCCAGGATCACCAGCTCGCCGCCCCGCAGCGTGGGCGCGAGCGCCTCCGCGGCGGACCTGATGTACGAGAGGTCGGGCTTGTGGTCGGCCATGAACGGCGTGGGGACCGCCACGATATACGCGTCCGCAGGTTCAGGCGCAGCGACCGCCCGCAGCTTTCCGGACGACACCCCTTCCGCGACGTATCCCGCCAGGTCTGGCTCGACGAAAGGCACTTCGCCGCGGTTCACCGCCGTGACGGTCGTCGGGCTCACGTCCACACCCGTCACCGCCACACCGTTCGCCGCAAGGATCGCCGCGGTCGGTAGCCCGATGTAACCGAGCCCGATCACGCCGACAGTGCTGATCCCCATGTTTCCCCGCCTCAGAAGAAGACGTGCGTCGCCGCACGTCCGTAGTGCTTGACCTCGCCGCTCGCAAGCAGCTCGGCTTCGGTCGCGTCCCAGGAGTGCCCGCCTGCGGCGGAGCGCACCTGGACGAAGTTGAACCGGTCGGCGGAGTAGAGCGTCCCGCCGGCCTGGAGAAGGTCCTCGAGGAACGCCGTGTCCTCGCCCCGCGGCAGAGCCCGGAAGCGCACGGTGGCAGCGATCTCACGCGCGGCGACGATCGTCGGACCCATCACGCGGTCGGTGTACCGGTGCTCCCGGTCCGCGAACCGCAGGATCGTCGCGTCCGAGCCCTCAAGGTGCATGTAGTGCGCCTGCTTGCCCACCACGTCCGCGCCGGAGTACGCCATCGCGTACAGCTGGTCGGACAGGTACTGCGGCCCGTACAGGTCGTCGTCGTCGATCTTGGCCACGACGTCGCCGTCGGCGGCCTCGAGCAGCAGGTTCAGGCAGGAGCCCAGCGGCACGTCGGACGACGCCGACAGCAGCTCAAGGCGCTCGACCCCCGCTTCCTTGGCCCGCGCCCGCAGATCGGCGTCATCCACCTCGAACCCGTGGGAGAGCAGCGCGACCTGCAGGTCCACCCCCTCCTGCGCACCCAGCACGCTCAGCACGTGGTCCAGCTGGTGCGGACGGTTCGTCGAGACCAGCGCGGTCACGCTGGGCCGCGGGACGAGGGCGGAGGTGACCAGTCCTGCCTCGCGCAGCACCTTCTGCGACCGGGCACCGTAGGTGTGCTCGCGCCAGATCCGGCGCTGCCCCTTGTGCACGGCGCGGTCGCGCAGCTCCGGCGAGCGCACGAGCGCACGGATCGTGTGCGCGGCCGTCTCTCGCGTGTCGGCGACGAAGACCTCGTCGGACGGGAAGTACTCCGCCACCGCGGCGCTCGGCGTCGAGACGACGGGCGTGCCGCTGGCCGTGATCTCGAAGATCCGCCGCGCGCACATCGACGGCGAACCGACCACGGAGTTCACGTTGAGGAAGACCTTGTACTCGCGGTACGCGGTCAGCATCCGGTCGTAGTCGAGCGAGCCGACGACGCGTCCGTCCAGCGGCGCCGGGAACTGGTACTTCTGGTCCTTGCCGCGGAACCGGCTGAAGATCTCGAGGCCGTGCTCCATCTTCGGCGAGACGTCCAGCGCGGCGCCGAGCAGCAGGTCCATCTGTTCGCGCCGCTCCGGGTACTTGTGCGCGAAGTACATGCCGGCGAACGCGACGTCGCGTCCCGGTCCTCGACCGTGCAGCCGCACCGGGTTGTGGATGGCCGGCTGCGCCGCGAACTCCAGCACGCCCACCCGGTCGTGCCCCAGCGCGTCCGCGTACGCGGGCAGGCGGTCGACGTCAGTCGTGTAGACGCGGTCGAACAACCGCGCCGCGTCCAGGAAGTCCGCGAAGTGGACCGGATCTTCCTTGTTCCAGAACACCGTTGGCACACCCGCGGCGCGGCAGGCCTCGACGAGCTCGACGAACGCCGGGCGCGGAGCCGATGTGCCCGTCAGGTGATACTGCCACGCGCCGCCGTTGCCGTTCCAGGCCGACTCGACGAACAGGAGGTCCAGGCCCGTCGTCAGCTCGTCATGCCAGGTCGCGGGCGTCAGGGCGACCTGATCCCACTCGGAGGCGAACGCCAGGCGAGAGAAGTCGTCCAGGATGACGCCGACCCTGAGGTCCCGGCGGCCGGACGCGACGGAACGCGCGGTCGCGATGCGGGACGCCGGACGGGCCGGCCACGGGTCGAACGTCAGGCCGTGCTTCGTCAGCCGCGCCCCGCCGGACTGTGCCGCCATGGGCACCCGTTGCCGCCGCAGGTAGGTACGCAGCTGCTGGGGGCCACCCGCACGGAGGTGCCACGCCGCCCGACGAAGCTGCCGCACCACGCCTGGCGCACGATCCTTCACAGCAAGAATGTCCCTGTCTGCCCGAGAGCCATCTGGAGAGAACAGCACCCCGCCAGGCGCAAAGATTGGAGGTGCCAGACGTTCGGGATGCGCCATTGATCGGCTCATGCTACAAGCGGCAATTACCTAAGTTCCGCCGCTTTCGGGTGAAAACCCGCGAGTTCACCCGGGTGACAAATACGCCCATCGACCAGGGCACCCATGTCGCCGTCGACCGGCGGCTCACCACCAACCCGGAGTCGCTGTCAGGGCACGGGCTCGATGCGCTCCAGCTGCTCGTCGACCGAGATGCGGTGACCGAAGTAGGACACGGCCCCGTTGGTGCAGAGAAGCACCAGAGCGGCCGCGACCAGCACCACCACGAACCCCTTGCGGCGGCGCGCGCGGCGCGCGGGGCGACGCTCCGGCTCGGAAGGCTCCGGCGCAGCGAGAAGGTCGGTACCTCCGTGGGACTCATGCATATCCATGTATTTACCGTCCCCTATGCCCCCGCCGCATCACCCTTGGCCGGAGATCACCCGCTCATTCACCCGGAAGTCATTCCGCAGGTCATCGACTGCCTGAGCCATGGGAAGATCTGGCCCATGCGCGGAATCATTCTCGCCGGCGGCTCGGGCACGCGGCTGCACCCGATCACCCAGGGCGTCAGCAAGCAGCTCGTGCCGGTCTACGACAAGCCGATGATCTACTACCCGCTGTCCACCCTGATCCTGGCTGGGATCCGCGAGGTCCTGGTCATCACCACGCCGCACGACGCGGATCAGTTCCAGCGACTGCTCGGGGACGGTTCGCAGTTCGGCATCTCGATCAGCTACACGACACAGCCGTCGCCCGACGGACTCGCGCAGGCCTTCGTGCTCGGCGAGGAGTTCCTCGGCGACAGCTCGGTGGCCCTGGTGCTGGGCGACAACATCTTCTACGGTCCAGGCCTGGGCCACCAGCTCACTCGCTTCGCGGACATCGACGGGGGCGCCGTCTTCGCCTACCGGGTCGCCGATCCCACCGCCTACGGCGTGGTCGAGTTCGACGAGCACGGCAAGGCCCTGTCTCTCGAGGAGAAGCCGGTCCGGCCCAAGTCGAGGTATGCGGTGCCCGGCCTGTACTTCTACGACAACTCGGTCGTCGACATCGCCAAGGGCCTCAAGCCCTCGGCCCGTGGCGAGTACGAGATCACCGACGTCAACGCCGAGTACCTGCGTCAGGGACGGCTTCAGGTCGAGGTGCTTCCACGCGGCACCGCCTGGCTGGACACCGGTACCTTCGACTCGCTCCTGGAGGCCTCTGACTACGTCCGCACCGTCGAGCGTCGCCAGGGTCTCAAGATCGGCTCGCCGGAGGAGGTCGCCTGGCGACGCGGATTCCTGTCCGACGACGACCTGCGCGCCCGCGCCGAGACCCTCGTCAAGTCCGGCTACGGCAGCTACCTGCTCAGCCTGCTCGACGACTGACGGAACCGAGGCCTTACGAGAGCCCCAGCACCACCGGCGCCGCAACCTTCCAGCGCTCGGCCCAGTCGCCGATCGGCTCGACGCCGACCTCGCGGAGCCGGTCGTGCCCCAGCACCGAGTACGCGGGCCGAGGCGCGGGCAGCTGGTAGGCGGCACTCGTCGTCGTGTCGACGGGCGTGGCATGCCCGGCCGCTGCCACGATCTCGCGCGCGAAGCCCCACCAGGTCACCGCGCCCGACGACGTGCCGTGGTAGATGCCGCCCGGGGCCTCTGCCCCGACGAGGCGCACGATGAGATCCGCCAGATCGGCGGTCCAGGTGGGCTGTCCGGTCTGGTCGTCCACGACGCTCAGCCGGTCCCGCTCACCCGCGACGCGCGCGATGGTCTTGGGGAAGCAACGCCCGCCCGCCCCGTACAGCCAAGCGGTCCGCACCACGACGGCGTCGGGCATCTCCGCCCGGACGGCCCACTCGCCTGCAGCCTTGGTTCGGCCGTAGGCCGAGCGCGGCTGGACCGGAGCGTCCTCCGGGTAGGGCTCGGTCGCACCGCCGTCGAACACGTAGTCCGTCGACACGTGGACCATCCGCGCGCCCGCTGCCGCGGTGGCGCAGGCCAGGTTCGCGGCGCCCGTCGCATTGACGGCGAAGGCCTCGGGCTCGTGCGTCTCCGCGTCGTCAACGGCGGTCCAGGCGGCGCAGTTGATGACGACGTCGTAGCCCGCCACCGCAGCGCGCGTCGCCATGGCGTCGGTGATGTCCAGCTCGCTCCGCCGGATGCCGGCGACGTGGTGCCCTGCCGCGCTGGCTGCAGCAACCACGTCCTGACCGAGCATCCCGGCAGCGCCGACCACGAGCCATCGCTGGTCCTGCGCATGTTCGCCGGCCACTCCGGGAGTCTCAGTCACTCTAGGATCCTAGGGCCAGGACCCACCCGTGAGGAGCCCCATGAAGTACCGCGAGCTGACCGTGCCCGGCGCGTTCGAGATCACCCCTCAGCAGTTCGGCGACCCGCGCGGCCTCTTCTTCGAGGCGTTCAAGGCCGGCCCGTTCGCCGACGTCGTCGGGCACTCGTTCGACCTGCAGCAGGCCAACTGCTCCGTGTCGGCCGCCGGGGTGCTCCGCGGCGTCCACTTCGCGGACGTTCCGCCCAGCCAGGCCAAGTACGTCATGTGCGCCAAGGGCGCGGTGCTGGACGTCGTCGTGGACATCCGCGTGGGCTCACCCACCTTCGGCACATGGGACGCCGTGCTGCTCGACGACACCGACCGCCGCGCCGTCTACCTGTCCGAGGGCCTGGGCCACGCCTTCATGTCCCTCGAGGACGGCTCGACGGTCCTGTACCTGTGCTCGTCCGGCTACGCGCCGGGCCGTGAGCACGGCATCCACCCGCTCGACCCGGACCTGGCCATCGACTGGCCCACCGTCGCCCGCGACGGCAGCCCCCTGACCCCGCTCCTCTCGGAAAAGGACGAGGCGGCCCCCACCTTGGCCGAGGCAAAGGCCCAGAACCTACTCCCGACCCTGGACGCGGTCACCGCCTACACCACCTCCCTTACCGGCCGCTGAGTGCGCTGAGTGCTGGGTATTTGTCGTTTACTGTGCGCCAAAGGGACAGATACCCAGCACTCAACGGGGGCTACTGGTTGGAGCGGGCGTATCTGGCCTCCGTCGCCGCCTTCGCACCCCTCCACCAGGACTCGTTCTCCTGGTACCAGCGCACCGTCGCCGCCAACCCCGCACGGAAGTCCGTGTACCGCGGCGTCCAGCCCAGCTCCGTGCGCAGGCGCGAGGCGTCGATCGCGTAGCGCAGGTCGTGCCCGGCGCGGTCGGCCACGTGGTCGAAGTCGTCCGCGTCCCGCCCGAAGATCTCCAGCAGGGTCCGCACGACGTCGAGGTTGCTGGCCTCGCCGTCGGCCCCGATGAGGTAGGTCTCGCCGACCTTGCCCTTCTCGATGATGCTCCAGACCGCCGAGTTGTGGTCCTCGACGTGGATCCAGTCGCGCACGTTGAGGCCGGCGCCGTACAGCCGGGGGCGGACGCCGTCGATCAGGTTGGTGACCTGGCGCGGGATGAACTTCTCGATGTGCTGGTAGGGCCCGTAGTTGTTGGAGCAGTTCGAGATCGTGGCGTGCACCCCGAAGGACCGTACCCAGGCCCGGACCAGCAGGTCGGACCCGGCCTTCGTCGACGAGTAGGGCGACGACGGGTTGTACGGGGTCTCGGGGGTGAACCGCTCGGAGGTGTCCAGCGGGAGGTCGCCGTAGACCTCGTCCGTCGAGATGTGGTGGAACCGCACCCCGTGCTTACGGACCGCCTCCAGCAGCGTGAACGTGCCCACCAGGTTGGTCTGCACGAACGGGGACGGATCGTTCAGCGAGTTGTCGTTGTGCGACTCCGCGGCGAAGTGGACCACCAGGTCCGACTCCCCCACGAGCCGGTCCACGAGCGGCGCATCCGTGATCGAGCCCTCGACCAGCTCCACGCGGTCGGCGACGGCGTCGAGCGACGACCGGTCGCCCGCATAGGTGAGGGCGTCGAGCACCGTGACTCGCGCGTCGGGGCGCTCCCGCACCGTCTGCTGGACGAAGTTCGCGCCGATGAAACCGGCGCCGCCGGTGACCAGGACCTGCATTGCCATCTCCTCGTGGTGGGAAGCCGGTTCAGTCGCGGCCGTAGATGTCGCGGGTGTAGACCTTGTCGGCGACGTCGTCGAGGGCCTCGGTGCGGCGGTTGGCGATGATGACGTCGGCGCGGGACTTGAACGTGTCGAGGTCGCGGACGACCTCGGAGCTGAAGAACTC
>NZ_JBEZZF010000014.1:0-96367 GCF_040639055.1 Promicromonospora sp. NPDC023987
CCTGATGGAGATGAGCTCCTTAGAAAGGAGGTGATCCAGCCGCACCTTCCGGTACGGCTACCTTGTTACGACTTAGTCCCAATCGCCAGTCCCACCCTGACGACCCACCTGATCCGGGCCGGTTTCGCCGACCTCACCCGGTCCGCCACGCTGTGGCGCGACCCGGACCTGATGTCGGTCCTGGACGCCAGGCCGAAGGGCGCCAGGGGCGCGGACCGCCCGCCCGGGCCCCACCGCGGCCCGGTCACCCTCGAACCTGCCGACGCCGCGCTGCTGCGCTCGCTCACCGCAGTCGCCGATCCCGACCTCGCGCTCCTCCAGCTCGTCCGCCTCGCCGCCGCGGCCCCGGACCGGCTGCGCCCGGTCCTCGCCGTCACGGAGGGCGAGCCCGTCGAACCCCGGGGCGACGACGACGAGCCGCCCCGCCCGTCCGCGCGCGACCGGCTGCTGCGCGTGCTGGGCGCGTCCTCAGCGCTCGGCGACGAGCTCGTTCGCCATCCCGCCCTGCTCGACCTGATCTGTGACCGCACACCGGGCACCGGCGTGCCCGCCGACGCGGTCCGCGCCGAGCTGCTGCGGGCCGTCGACGCGGACCCGGAGGCTCAGGAGCCGGTCGCGGGCACCCACGTGCCGGCCGACCGGGCGGGGACGGGCGACGGCGCTCCGCCGTCGTACACCGACCGGCTGCGCCGTGCGTACCGGGCGCGGCTGCTGCGGATCGCCGCCACCGACGTCACCGCACCCGAGCCGACGGCGGTGCTGCCCGCCGTCGGGGCAGCGCTCGCGGACCTGGCTGCCGCCGCGCTGGAGGGCGCGCTGGCCGTCGCGCGCGCCGACGAGGACGACCATGCCGTCGGCGTGCGCCTGGCCGTCGTGGGCATGGGCAAGACCGGTGGGCAGGAGCTGAACTACATCTCGGACGTCGACGTCATCTACGTCGCCGAGCCCGGCCGGCTGCCCGACGGCGCACCGGCGTGCGACGAGGACCACGCCCTGCGGGTCGCGACGCGGCTCGCGGGTCGGCTCGCACAGGTGTGCTCCGGTCCTTCGGCGGAGCCTGCGCTGTGGCAGGTCGACGCGTCGCTGCGGCCCGAGGGCAAGCAGGGGCCGCTCGTGCGGACGCTGGCCAGCCATCTCGCGTACTACGAGCGGTGGGCGGTGACGTGGGAGTTCCAGGCGCTGCTCAAGGCGCGCACCGTCGCCGGCGACCTGGCGCTGGGAGAGGAGTACGGGGCCGCCGTCGGGCCGCTGGTGTGGCAGGCCGTCGAACGGCCCAACTTCGTCGAGGACGCCCGCGCGATGCGCAAGCGTGTCGAGGACAACGTGCCGGTGGCCGAGGCGGACCGGCAGGTCAAGCTCGGCAAGGGCGGCCTGCGCGACGTCGAGTTCACCGTGCAGCTGCTGCAGCTCGTGCACGGGCGGGCGGACGAGGACATCCGGTCGCGAACGACTCTCGACGCCTTGTCGGCGCTGTCGAAGGGCGGTTACGTCGGACGCGAGCACGCCCGCCGGATGGGGGAGTGCTACCGGTTCCTGCGCGCCCTGGAGCATCGGATCCAGCTCTTCCGGCTGCGTCGCACCCACCTGATGCCGACGGCGGAGGCCGAGCTGCGGCGCATCGCGCGCGGGCTGGGCCAGGGCGGAGCGGACGACCTCGTCAAGACCTGGCGCTCGGTGCGCCGCGAGGTGCGTGACCTGCACGAGGCCGTCTACTACCGGCCGCTGCTGCCGGCGACGGCCCTGCTGTCGACGGGCGAGGCGTCGCTCGCGCCGCGGGCCGCGATGGCCCGGTTCGCCGCGATCGGCTACCGCGACCCGGCAGGCGCCATGCGGCACGTCCAGGCCCTGACCGACGGTGTCTCACGGCGTGCGGCGATCCAGCGGCAGCTGCTGCCGGTCCTGCTGGGCTGGTTCGCGGAGGGGGCCGACCCGGACGAGGGGCTGCTCGCGTTCCGGAAGCTGTCCGACACGCTGGGCTCCACGCACTGGTACCTCCGGCTGCTGCGCGACTCCGCCGAGGCGGCGTCGCGGCTGGCCCAGGTGCTCTCCTCGTCCCGGTACCTCGCGGACGCCATCGGCAGGTCGCCGGAGTCGGTGCGCTGGCTCGCCGAGTCCGACTCGCTCGCGCCGCGCGGGGTGCGGCGGCTGGCCGCGGAGGCCGACGCCCTGCTCGGCCGGGCGCAGGAGGTGGACAGCGCCACCATCGCGTTGCGCGCCCTGCGCCGGCGTGAGCTGGCTCGTACCGGCGTCGCCGAGGTGCTGGGCGCCCTCGGTCCGGTCGACGCGGCGAAGGCCATCTCGGACGCCGCCGACGTCGTCCTGGCCGGCGGGCTGCGCATCGCGGAGCACGAGGCCCGCGCCGCGCGGCGGGTCGCCCGCGGGGACGAGCCCGCGCGGCTGCTGATCGTGGCCATGGGCCGCCTGGGTGGTCAGGAGCTGGGGTACGGCTCCGACGCCGACGTCATGTTCGTCTACGAGGCGGTGGGCGGCGCGCCGGACAAGGAGGCCAACGACTACGCCCTGACCGTGGCGAAGGACCTGCGGCGCATCCTCTCCGCCGTCGGGTCCGAGCCCGGCCTGCCCGTGGACGCCGACCTGCGCCCAGAGGGCCGCAACGGGCCCCTCGTGCGGTCCTTCAAGTCCTATGTGGAGTACTACAGCCGCTGGTCGTCGCCCTGGGAGGCGCAGGCGCTCCTGCGGGCGCGCGCGCTCTCCGGCACGCTGAGCGTGGTCGCGGCGGGGGGCCCGGAGGAGGGCGCGGTGGCGGCCTCGCTGTCGGACGGCGGTGCGGCTGGTGCGGTCGCCGTCGGTGCGGCTGGTGCGGCGGATGCCGGTGCGGCTGCCGGCGGCGTGCCCGACCTGAGCCGCGAGCTCGACCTGGGCCCCGGCGCCGAGGGCGGTGCGTCGCTGGGTGCGCGGTTCACCGCGCTCATCGACCCGCTGCGCTACCCGGAAGGTGGACCGGACGCGGCGGTCCTGCGCGAGGTGCGACGCATCAAGGCCCGTGTCGAGTCGGAGCGGCTGCCGCGCGGCGCCGACCCGGCGCGCCACCTGAAGCTGGGCCGGGGCGGCGTGTCCGACGTCGAGTGGACGGTCCAGCTGCTGCAGCTCCAGCACGCGTTCGAGGTGCCGGGCCTGCGGACCACCGGCACCGTCGCCGCGCTGAAGGCGGCCCGGGAGGCGGACCTCCTGACCGACGACGACGCGGAGGTGCTGCTGGAGGCCTGGCGGCTCGCGTCGCGGCTGCGCTCGGCGATCGTGCTGTGGTCGGGCCGGACCACCGGTCAGGGCGTGGACATGCTGCCGCACGACAGCCACGCCCTGACCGGGATCGCGCGCCTGCTCGGCGACGTCGGCACGGGGCCGGAGCTCGAAGAGCTGTACCTGCGGCTGGCCCGGCGGGCCCGCGCCGTGATGGAGCGGGTGTTCTACGGCGCGGAGTGACTGAGATGACCATGTAGCTGCTGCCAGAACCGGCTGATTCTTGGCAGCAGGTACATGGTCATCGCGCTTGGCCCCTGGGTGACCCGAGCGGGAGGGGTCCCGCACCGTGCGTGCCAACCTTCCGTCCACCACAGTCGCGGACGGGAGATCACATCAGTGCGCTTGCTCACCGAGGGCCGCCGGATCGGCGACGCGTACGAGGTAGAGCGCTACCTCGGCCAGGGCGCCTACTCCGAGGTCTACCGGGTACGGCACCGGTTCCTGGGCCGCCAGGCCATGAAGGTCCTGAAACGGGTCGGCACGCTGGCGCAGACGCGACGGATGCTCGGTGAGGCCGTGCTGCTCTCGAAGATCGGTCACCCGAACATCGTGCGGGTCTTCGACGCGGGCACGGTCACGACGCCCGCCGGCGACCGCGGGTTCTTCACCATGGAGTACGTGGCGGCAGGGAACCTCGACGACTTCCGCCGGTCGCACCCGGACGGCATACCGCTCGGCGACGTCGTCGAGATCCTCGTGCAGCTCTGCGCGGGGCTTGCCGTGGCCCACCGGTCCGACCCGCCGATCGTCCACCGCGACGTGACGCCGTGGAACGTCCTCGTCGGGTTCGACCAGGGGCGGCTCCGGGTGCGGGTCGGGGACTTCGGGCTGGCCCGGCGTGCCGACGCCGAGACGGGTCTGACCAGCTCGGAGGGCACCCTCGCGTTCATGGCGCCGGAGGCACTCCGATACGGCCAGGGCGCCTCCCCGGCCGGCGACGTGTACGCCGTCGGGACTCTCGCCTACCTCCTGCTGACGGACCTCCTGCCGTACTCGGACGTGCCGTTCACCGTGTTCGGCGCCCAGCACCGGGAGCCGCCGATCTCACCGCGAGACCTCAACCGGCACGTGGACGACGATCTGGCGCAGGTGGTCCTGCGCGCCCTCGCGCCGGACCTGCGGCGCCGGCACGCCGACGCGGCCGAGCTGGGCCACGAGCTCGCCCCCTGGCGCGACAGCCGCTGGGACCGTACCAACGGGGAAGGGGTGCCGCGATGAGCACCACAGCTGACGTCCGGCGCGACCTCGATCGCGTGCTGCGCCCCCTCGAGGGCCACGGCCTCTACCGGAACAACGCGTTCCGGGTCACGGGGCTGCCCACCGACGCGTCGTCCCGGCAGGTGCGCAGGCACCGCGAGGAGACCGAGAACCCGTACTACGCGACGTCGACGCCCGATGGCGACCTGCCGCTGCCGCCGTCGGACGACGCCGACGCGTTGCGCGCGGCCTTCGAGGTGCTGCGCGACCCGGTGGCCCGGCTCGTGCACGAGCTGTTCTGGCTGGGGCCGGCCGACGTCGGCAGGCACGATGCAGGCCCCGCGATCTTCGCCCACAGCCGGGCGCTCGAGGCGACCGGTGCCGACGGGACCGTGGCCGACGCGGCGGCCTGGACGGACTGGGAGACCAGCCTGCGCCTCTGGTCGAAGGTGCTCGCCGCGGAGCACACGTGGGCGTGGGTCCGTGCGCGCGCCGCGGAGATCGATGATCCGCGGCTGTCCGTCGCCGTGCTCCGCGCGCTGCGTGACCGGCTGCCCGAGCATGTGATCGGCGTGTCCGTCGGCCTGGCCGTGCGGTCCGCCGACGTCGTTCCGGCCGACGCGGAGAGCCACATGGCGGTGCTCGAAGAGGCCATGTTCGAACCGAGGCAGGTGCGTGACGTGGCCCGCGCCGCCGTCGAACCGGCCGCCGACCGGGTCCGGCGGGCCTGTGAGACCGCGCGCGGCGTCGCCCCGACCGCGGGACTCTCGGCCGCGGCAGCCCTGCTCGACGAGACGTCGACGGCGCTGGCCACCATGGCGGCGGTCCTGGGTGACGACGACGACTTGGTCACCGCCTGCCGGGACGAGGTGGCGCGCGGTGTCAACAACTGCGTGCTCGGGTACGTCAACGAGTACCTGGAGTCCGCGCCTGCCGCCCTGTCGGCCGGCTCCGTCCTCGACCTGCTCCGTGAGGCCCGCACGCTCGCGTCGTCCTCGTCCGTCGGCACGCTCCTGGACAACAACATCGCAGACCTCGTGAGCCTCGGGCTGCGGGGTGGCTCCCGTGGCAGGCCGCGGTCCGGCCGAGGGCAAGGCGACCCCAGACGCGTGGTGCTCCTGATCGCCGTCTTCGTGCTCGCTGGTCTCGCGTCCTGGTGGTTCGTCAGCTTGCTCGGCCTCGGACCGGCCGCGTCCGTTGTGGGCGTTCTTGCCGGAGGGGCCGTGGCCACCTATGTCGCGCGGCGGATCTTCGATGCTTCCCAGGACTCCCGATGACAGCGGAGCCAGACCCGAATCCCACCGGAGCCCCACGCACCGGCACACCAACGCGAAGGAGTAGATCGGTGAATGCCTTACCACGACGCCGGCAGGGCGTCTCCAGCCTGGCGGACTGGTCCCGGCAGCGCCGGTTCCCGGCCGAGTTCCGGATCCTGCCGCCGGTCGCGGGCCCCGGCCCGGCGTCGCCGGCACCACCGGTCCCTGCGCACGGCCCGTTGGTGGCGTCATCGCCGACGGCGCCCGACGACCCGCCCGACGATCTGGCAGGAGGTCTGCCGGGCGACCTGACGGACGAGGTGGTCGCGGACCTGGTGACCGAGATCTGGCGGGCTCGCAACAAGGTGGACGGACCAGGAGCCGAACAGGACCCACCGCGTGCCGTGCGCTGGACGAGCCGCTATCTGGGTGCCGCCGCGGACGGCCTCGCCGGTGCCGGGATCGAGGTACGGGGACACGACGGACTGCGCTTCGACGTGGGGATGGACCTGCGCGTGCTGGCCTACCAGGACGATCCGACGGTCACGGAGGAGACGGTGGTGGAGACGATCCGGCCCTCGGTACGCCGTGCCGGGCGGGTCATCCAAGAAGGGGAAGTGATCGTGGCGGTACCGGAGAAGAAGGAGGCATGACGATGCGCGACACCATCGACATCGGGATCGACCTGGGTACCACCAACAGTGCCGTCGCCGTGGCGAAGGGCGCGAGCGCCGAGGTGGTCCGTAACAACCACAACGTCGAGTTCACGCCGTCGGCCGTGTACGTGAGCCGCTCGGGGAACGTGCTCGTCGGGCAGAAGGCCGGGGACCGTACGGTGTCCGACCCCGACAACTCGTGTGCGGAGTTCAAGCTCCGCATGGGTCGACGCGACCAGGACAAGCTGTTCGAGGCGTCGGGCCGCACCATGTCGCCGGAGGAGCTGTCGGCGGAGGTGCTCAAGTCGGTGCGCGGCGATGTGCAGCGGCGATCGGACGAGCCGGTCGAGACGGCGGTGATCACGGTCCCTGCCGCGTTCACCGTGGACCAGACGGCCGCGACGAGGCGGGCCGCCGAGCTTGCGGGCCTGCGCTACGCGCCGCTCCTGCAGGAGCCGACCGCCGCCGTGTGGGCGTACACGGCCGATGCCGACAAGCTCCCCGACAAGGGGTTCTGGCTCGTCTACGACTTCGGCGGCGGCACGTTCGATGCCGCAGTGGTCAAGATCGAGGACGGCGAGTTCCTCGTCGTCGACCACGCCGGTGACAACACGCTGGGCGGCAAGCGGATCGACTGGGCGATCGTGGAGGACATCCTGCTGCCAAGGCTCCAGCAGGAGCACGGCCTGAGCGACGCCTCACCCGACGACCGTTATCACCGCGGTGTGCTCGCGAAGCTGAAGGCGCTGGCGGAGGCGGCGAAGATCGAGCTGTCCCAGCAGGAGACCGTCGAGCTGGAGGCGGACTTCAAGATCGAGGCCGGTCGTGAGGTCGACTTCACGTGCGTGCTGACGCGTTCCGATCTCGCCGCCATCGCACGTCCGTTGGTGGCCAGCTCGATCCGGCTGTGCCGGCAGTCGCTGGCGCAGAGCGGGGTCAGGCCAGAGGCGTTCGAACGGGTCCTGCTGGTCGGCGGTTCGTCCCAGCTCGCGCTGGTGCGCCAGATGCTGGCCGACCCGGACGAGGGCCTCGGCATCCCGCTCGACCACAGCCTCGACCCGATGACGGTGGTAGCGCGTGGTGCGGCTGTCTATGCCAGGACGCAGCGCATCCCCGAGGAGATCCGGAGGAAGGCTCCGGTCGTGCCGGGCCGGGCACGGCTGAACCTCGAGTACGCGCCGGCCGGTCTGGACCACGACCCGCTGCTCGGCGGGCGAGCCCAGGCGGACGACGTGACGGACTGGAGCGGCAGCTCCATCGAGGTCCGCAACACGACGGCGCTCCCGCCTTGGAGCACCGGGACCGTCGCGCTCCGCGCGGACGGGTCGTTCTCCGTACGCCTGAACGCCGAGGACTTCACCACCCACTCGTTCACCGCGATCCTGCGCGACCCGGAGGGCAACGAGATCGCGACCGACCGGCCGGGCCTCACCTACCAGCGCAAGAGCGGTGGCATGGGCGGCGCCCCGACCATGAGCCACTCCGTCGGCGTAGGCCTCACCGGCAACGTCGTGGCGCCCCTGGTCGCACTCAACACGGAGCTGCCGAGCACGGGAAGCGTCCGCGGGCTGCGGACGACGCAGGCGGTCAGCAAGAAGTCCGGCGACGGCCTGGTGCGCATCCCCATCCTGTCCGGCGAGCACGCGCGCGCCGATCGCAACACGGTGGTGGGGCAGCTCGACCTTCGCGCGGACGACATCGAGCGTGATCTTCCCGTGGGTATGGAGGTCGAGGTGGTCGTGCGGGTCGACACCAGCTTCAGCATGAAGGCGGAGGCGTACATCCCCTTCCTCGACGCCGAGTTCGTCATCGACGTCGACCTCGGGCGGTCCGTGCTGCCGAGCCTCGCGGACCTCAGGGCGGCCCGCGCGGCACTCGACGGCAGATACCACGAGCTGCGGAGCCAGGGCGACCAGATCAGCGCCACTGAAGCGCTCGCCCGCCTGGACCGGTTGGACTCGGACGGGATCATCGACGAGATCGACCGGCTCCTGCGACAGTCCGAGGCGGACCAGGACGCGATAGCGACCTGCCAGGCGCGGCTGCTCGACGCCGATTCCGCGCTCGACGAGGTCGACGAGCTGCTGGAGCTGCCAAAGGTCGTCGAGGAGGGACGGATGGCACAGGGCATCGCGCGCGAGGTCGTGGAGGACGCGGGCGGCGGCCGCTACGCGGCCGAGCTGCACAGGGCAGAGGTCGAGCTCGAGGAAGCCATCGCGGACGGCAACCGGACGGTGATCGAACGTCGGACCGACGAGGTCAGGTCCATCGCCATCCGGGTGTTCCGGGACAGTGGGCAGCTTCCGCTGATCCGGTTCGCGGGTCTGGAGAGCGACCTGGACGGCGACCCCCGCCCGGAGGTGCAGCGCCTCCTCGCCGACGGGCGCGCCGCGGTCGCCGGAGGTGACGTCAACCGGCTCGCCGGCATCAACGCCCGGCTCAGCCGGTTCGTCGGCCGGGCCGGCGGAAGCGCCACGGCCCCGTCGATGTTCGGGGACGGGCTCCTGGGCAACGGCGGTGCGCGGTGAGCGCCGTCGTCGAGGCCGCCATGGGCGAGGGCACCCTCCGCGAGGCCGCGCTGCACGCCCGCGCCGGGCGGTACGACGCCGCGCGGCGCCTGCTCGACACGCTGGGCGGCCGCGACAGCGACGACGTCGAGGTGCTCGACCTGCTGGCCCGCGTGCACGCCCAGCTCGGCGACCTCGCCCATGCGGACGCGTGCTGGGCCCGCGTCGAGCACCTGGACCCCGAGCACGCCGGGGCGCGCGACGGGCGTCGCCGGATCCGCGAGACCTGGGCCGGAAAGCGCTCCGGCGGGGATGCGGCCGTCGGCGCCGTGGCGGCCTGCCTGCTGCTCGCCGGCGGGGGAGCCGCCGCAGGCTGGGCCCTCGCCCCGGGGCCGACGTCGGACCAGCGGGCCGACCCAGCGGTCGCCCAGGAGCTCACCCGGCTACGGCAAGAGATCGGTGAGATCCGTGCACTGGCGCCGTCGGACGAGGCGGGGTCGAGCCAGCAGACGGCGGACGGTGCCGCGCCGGACAGCGCGGCGTCCGGCAACCGGGCGCAGCTCCGGGACGTGCGGGACGCGCTGGAGGACCCGCGCTGGGCCACCACGCTCGACACGCGCTCGGTCCTCGTGACGTTCGACGGGCCGGTGTTCCTGGCCGGCGGCGCCGAGACGTCGGACCGTGGCGCCGACGCCCTGACCGGTCTCGCGGAGCTGCTCGGTGACGCCGCCGACATCGACGTGACGGTCGTGGGGCACACCAGCGACACCGCTCCGGTCCCGGGTGGACCCTACGCGAGCAACGCCGAGGTAGGGCTGGCCCGGGCGCTCGCGGCGGCGCAGGTGCTCTCCTCGGGCAGCGGGATCCCGCTGAGCGCGGTGGACGTGGCCAGCGCGGGCGACGTCGACCCGCCGTACCCCAACACGAACGAGACGAACCGGACGCGGAACCAGACCGTGACGGTGGCGGTCGAGGTGGTGCCATAGGGGGTCACGGGGAGACCGCCGGCAGCCCGATCGCCGTCAGGAACGCACGGGTCGCCGGCGTGGGGCCCGGCTTGCCCCAGACGACGTGCTCGACGCGGCTCGGAGCGTCTGTCACGGTGACGACGGCCAGCCCGCCGAGCTCGGGCGCGCGCCGGAGATAGGTCGAGGGCAGGAAGCCGATCGCCAGCCCGTGGCGGATCACCTCTGCCATGAGGTGCGCGTCGGTGACCTCGAAGGCCACGTCCCGGCCGAGCCCGGAACGCGCGAAGGCCTGATCGGTCTGAGCCCGCCCGGCAGACCCGTACGGGAAGTCGACGAACGGCTCGGCCGCGAGGTCCGCGAGACCCAGGTCGTGGGCGCCCGCCAGCGGATGGTCCGGGGCGAGCACGGCGACCAGACGGTCGCGGGCGAGCTCGTGCCAGCACACGCCCGTGGGCCGCGCGGTGCTCGGCAGGCCGAGGAACGCCACGTCGAGCCGCCCGCCCGCCACGTCCGACGTCAGCTGGTCGCTCGGTCCGGTGCGCAGCGAGACGCGCACCTGCGGATGGCGGTTGCGCAGCTCGCGCAGGGCAGCGAGCACGTCGACCGCGGCGACCGTCGGGATGACGCCGACGCTGAGCCGGCCGCGGACCTCGCCGACCGTCGCCGCCGCGTCCGCCGCGGCACGCTCGGCGGCCTCGAGAGCCTGCCGGGCGGCGGGGAGAAACGCCTCGCCCGCCGGCGTCAGCCGGACCTGGCGACTGGTCCGGGCGAAGAGCGGCGCCCCGAGCTCGTGCTCGAGCCGCTTGATCTGGTGGCTCAGCGCCGACTGGACCACGTGGCAGCGTTCCGCTGCCCTGGTGAAGTTCGACGTCTCGGCGACCGCCACGACGTAGCGCAGCTGTTGCAGTTCCACACGATCAATCGTGCAGCACGATCGATCGCATGAAAAGGATGTGTTGGACTCATTGCTGCTCCGCACGAAGACTGAGGGCCATGACCACCACGATGCTTCCCTCGGACGGCAGCCGGACGGCGGCGCTCACCGTCGTGACGGCACTCGTCCCGATGGTCTGGGGCACCACGTACTTCGTCACCACCGAGATGCTTCCCGCGGGGTACCCGCTCTTCGCCGGCCTCGTCCGCGCGCTGCCCGCCGGCCTCGCCGCCATCGCCATCGGTGCGCTGCTCGGCAGGTTCACCCGGCAGGTCAGTGCCGGGAACGGCGGGACAGCCCCGACCAGGGCGCTGCCCAACGGATCGTGGTGGTGGAAGAGCGCGGTGCTCGGCATCCTCAACATCGGACTCTTCTTCCCCCTGCTCTTCCTCACCGCCGAACGGCTGCCGGGCGGCGTGGCGGCCACCTTCGGCGCGATCACGCCCGTGGTCGTCGCCCTCCTCGCGCTGCCGGTGCTGGGCGAACCCCTGTCCGTGCACAAGCTGGTCTGGGGCGGAGCCGGTGTCGTGGGCGTCGGCCTCGTCGTGCTCGGGCCGGACGCACGGCTCGACGCGGTCGGCGTCGCGGCCGGGCTCGGCGGCGCGGTATCCATGGCACTCGGCGTCGCCCTGACCAAGCGCTGGGGCCGACCCGCCGGCGTCGGCCCGATCGCGTCCGCCGGCTGGCAGCTGACCGCCGGTGGGCTCTTCCTGCTCCCGATCACCCTGCTCACCGAGGGCCCGCCGCCCGCCGTCGACGGCAGGGCCGCTCTCGGCTACCTCTGGCTGGGACTGGTCGGCGGCCTCATCGCGTACGTGCTCTGGTTCCGGGGGATCGGGCGCCTGCCCGTCACGTCCGTGGCGTTCCTCGGCCCGCTCGCACCCCTGGTCGCCGCTGGGATCGGCGTCGGCCTGCTCGGCGAGACCCTGACGCCCGTCCAGGTCGCCGGGCTCGTGCTGGCGCTCGCGGCGGTGCTCGCCGGCCAACTGCCGCCGCGAGGCCGGCGGGTCGCGCTCCGGGGCTAGGACCAAGACCGAAAAAGCGTTGCTCCGCCATCCCGCGACGGAGCATCGTGGTGCGGTACCCGACCCGAGCGATTGGAACACCGATGACAGCTGTCACGCCCCGTGCCCTGACCCTCCGCACAACGGACGTGACAGCTTTTGTCGTACCTCAACCTCGGGATCGTCGCCCATGTCGACGCCGGTAAGACCAGCCTGACCGAGCGCCTGCTGCACCACGCGGGCGTGATCGACCGCCCCGGCACCGTGGACGGCGGCGACACCACCACCGACACGCTCGCGCTGGAGCGCGAGCGTGGCATCACCATCCGGGCGTCCGTCGCGTCGTTCCCCGCCGGCGACGTCACGGTCAACGTGCTGGACACGCCCGGCCACCCGGACTTCATCGCCGAGGTGGACCGCAGCCTCGCCGTGCTCGACGGCGCCGTCGTCGTGCTGTCCGCCGTCGAGGGCGTGCAGGCGCAGACCCTCGTGCTGATGCGCGCCCTGCAGCGGCTGCACCTGCCGGTGATCGTGTTCGTGAACAAGATCGACCGCCGCGGGGCGCGCCCGCAGGAGGTGGCTGACGCCGTCGCCCGCCGCCTCAGCCCCGACGTGCTGCCGGTGCAGCGGGTGCTGGCCGCCGGAACGCCGTCGGCCCGGGTCGCGCCGCTCCCGGACGATGTTCTCCACGCCTGGCTCGCGGACGAGGCACGGCGGGGGAGCGCGCATCCCGTGCTGTTCGGGTCGGCGGCGACCGGCGCCGGTGTGCCCGAGCTGGCCGCCGCGCTGGGCACCTACCTGCCCGTGTCGGGCACCGGTGGCGGCGCGGCCGCGGGGTCGGACGTCGAAGGGCGGTCCGGCGTGGTCTTCGCCATCGACCGGGAAGGTGGCTGGAAGCGGGCGTTCGTCCGGATGCGGTCCGGCGCGCTGCAGGTCCGCGACAAGGTCGACCTTGGCCACGGGCGGGCCGAGCGCATCACCGGCCTGCGCGTCGCGCATCGTGGTTCGCTCCAGTCGCGGGACACGGCCGCAGACGGGCAGATCGCCGTCGTGCACGGGCTGTCGACGGCGCGGGTCGGTGACGTCGTCGGGCGGGCGCTGCCAGGGGACGAGCGGGCGAGCCAGTTCCCGCCGCCGTCGTACGAGACGGTGGTCGACGTCGACCCGGCGGACCGCGGGCGGCTGTACGCGGCGCTCACCGAGCTGGCCGAGCAGGACCCGCTGATCCGCGTGCGGCGGCGCGACGAGGAGATCACCGTCTCGCTGTACGGCGAGGTCCAGCGCGAGGTGCTGGCCGCGGTCCTCGTGCGCGAGTACGGGGTCCAGGCGCGGTTCGGCGAGGTCCGCACGGCTCGCCAGGAGCGGATCGTCGGCACCGGTCACGCGCTCGAGGTGAAGAAGCAGGACGGCAACGAGTTCCTGGCCACGATCGGGCTGCGGGTCGAACCCGTCACCGCCGGTTCGGGCGTGACGTTCGACCTCGAGTGCGAGCGCGGATCGATGCCGCCGGCCTTCTTCGACGCCGTCGAGGACACCGTGCGCCGGGAGCTGGCGCGCGGGTCGCTGCGGTGGCCGGTCCCGGACGCCCGGGTGGTCATGACGCACTCGGGCTACTCGCCGCGGCAGAGCCACATGCACCAGAAGTTCAACAAGGCGATGTCCAGCACCGGAGCGGACTTCCGCGGGCTGACGCCGCGCGTGCTGGCCGCCGCCGTCCGGCGAGCGGGCACGGTGGTGTGCGAACCGGTCCACCGGTTCGTGATCGAGCTGCCCGACGACGTCGTCGGCCCGGTGACCTCGCTGGTGGGTCGGCTGGGCGGATTGCCGATGGAGTCGGGTGTCGCCGGCGTCGGGATCGCCGTCGTGCGGGGCGAGATCCCGGCGGGGAGCGTCGCTGCCCTGCAGCGCGACCTGCCGGGGCTGACCCACGGCGAAGGGGTGTGCCAGACGGAGCACGACCGGTTCGAGCCGGTGCGGGAGGTTGCTGCTGACCGCCGTTGACCATGTACCTGCTGCCAGGACGTGGTCGATCCTGGCAGCAGGTACATGGTCAGTCTCGACGGAGTCACCCGTTCGGGGGAGCGGGCTCACATGCGCGGGGGATTCGTCCGGGCCCCGTCCCCGCGACGATCGAAGACATGAGCTCATCCATCGATTCGATGCTGCGGCCCGCCACAGGAGTCACGCCGGGCGTGCACCGGCTGGCCCATGTCCTCGCCCTGATCACGCTTCCGTCCGGCCTGTGGCGGATCGCCCTGGTCGCCGGGCTCCCGGTCGTCAACACCACCATCGTGCTGCCGTTCTCGGAACGCGTGCAGATCGTCGGCCTCTCGGTCTTCGCCGAGCTGCTGGCGCTGCTGTCCCTCGGACTGGTCCAACGGTGGGGCGAGGTGGTGCCGGGCTGGCTGCCGCTCGTCGGCGGACGACCGGTCCACCGGTTCGCCGCGACCGTCCCGGCAGCCCTCGGCGCGGCCGCGCTGACCGGGATCTGGACGTTCGCCGTCGTCAACGTGCTGACCGGGACGACCAGCGGTGGCCTGGACTACTTCTTCCCGACGGTCGCGCAGAAGGCGGTGCTCCTGGTCTGCTACGTGCCGTTGGTGGCATGGGGCCCGTTGCTCGCGGTGCTGACAATCGCCTACTACCGGCGTCGGACGCCGGACCGGGTGGCAGCGGTGGCGCCGGTGGCCTTCGCAGCTGGTCGGCACGAGGGCAGGAGAATCGGCGACTGACTCGACCGCCGCCCGCGCCTTCAGATCGTGCCGCCCCGCATCGTCCACCGGACCTGCAGCATGCCGAATCCGCGGTCGGTCTACGAGGCAACCGAGATCGAGTCGTGAATCTCGGCGATGGCGTCGACGTTCTGGCTGTTGACGGTCCGCCCGTTCTTGTCCGCGCCGAGCGCTGAGGACATGATGACCACGTGTCGCTCTCCGATGGTCACGATGGTTGTCGTCTGCGACAGAGGGTATGCATTGACGTTCCGTCGCCATGGTCAGCAACGTAGGCGGAGCCATGCGAGACTTCGCGGCCGGTCCGCACCCGCCGGAGAGACCGGCGCGTGACCTGGTGAGCCATGCGGCCGGCCTGACCAGGCGGGCTAGCAACCGCTGACCGTGCGTCAGGGCCTCGCCTCGTAGACCGCGTTGAAGTCGTTCTCCGCGGCCGTGCGCACGGACGAGAAGCCCGCATCGGCGAGAACCTGCTTCAGCCGGGCGGGCCCGGCCAACGGACCGAGGGCGGCGGCGCCCGGTTGTGATCGCGAGTTCGGCGTGCAGAGGAAGGTCGACGCGGCGTAGTTGAGCGCGGCAGTGGGGATCTCCCGCAGCGTGCTGGCCAGCTCGTCGCAGGCGCGGGGCTCGACCAACATCAGCGTGCCGTCGTCGGCCAGCGAGGCCCGCGCGTACGCCGCCGCTCCGGTCGGGTCGCCGAGGTCGTGGAAGGCGTCGAAGAAGGTGACCATGTCGTACCCGTCCTGCGGGTAGCCATGGCAGTGCGACACCTCGAAGCTCACCCGGTCCGACACCCCAGCGTCCGCGGCACGCCGGCGTGCGGTGACCACGGACGGCTCGTGGATGTCGAAGCCGACGAACCGGCTGGCGGGGTATGCCTCGGCGAGCAGCACCAGCGGCGCCCCGTGCCCACAGCCGATGTCGGCGACGTAGGCGCCGGCCTGCAGCTTCTCGTGGACGCCGTGCAGTGCGGGGATCCACTCGGCCACCAGGCTGTTGCGGTAGCTGACCCGGAAGAAGCGCTCGGCGGACTCGAAGATCATCGGGTCCTGGTTCGCCCACGGGATGCCGTCGCCGCTGCGGAACGCCGCGACGACGTCGTCGGTACGACGGTGCAGCCCGGTGATCATCGGCGCCGCACCGATCATCGCGGCCGGTGAGTCGTCGTCGGCCAGGACGGCGGCACGCTCGGGCGTCAGCTCGAACGTGCCGGCCTCGGGATCGTGGTCGAGGAACCTGACGGCAGCCTGCTGCGCCAGCCACTCCCGGACGTAGCGCTCGGTGGTGCCGGTGAGCTCGGCGAGCTCGGTCGGAGTGAGCGGCCCGGATCCGGCGAGCGCGGCGTACAGGCCGAGCCGGTCGCCGACGACCATGAGTGCCGCGGTGGCACCGCCGGTCAGTACTCCGGCGACCTGTTGGGCGAACTCACCGACCCGTTGCATATCGATCTCGGTGGTGGTCATGTCTCCTCCTCGGTGGATGGGTGACCACAGTGCGCCGGACCGGTTTCATGGACCTTTCACGCGCATCGGTGCAGAGTTGGGCCAATGAGCGACCTTCGTTTCAGCGTGCTGGGGCGGATGGAGGTGGCGTCCGGGGGAGAGCAGGTTCCGGTGCCGCCCGGACGTCGGCGTGCCGTGCTCGCCTGCCTGCTGGTCCACGCGGGGCGGCCGGTCACCGCTGACGCGCTGGTCGAGGCGGCATGGTCGGACGACCTGCCGCGTGATCCCCGCGCCTCCCTCCACACGGTCGTGTCGCGCCTGCGCACCCTCCTCGGCGCGGCGGCCCTGACCGTGGGACCCGGCGGCTACACGCTCGAGATCGAAGGCGGCGCGATCGACGCCGACCGATTTGCTGCGCTCGCCGAACGCGCCCAGGGTGCCCCGCCGCAACGAGCGGCCGACCTGTTGCGGGAAGCCCTGGGGCTCTGGCGCGGCCCCGCGTACGCCGAGTTCGCCGACCGGGACTTCGCCGCACCAGAGGCGGAGCGGCTGGAGCGGCTGCGCCTCGAGGTGACCGAGGACCGGTCGGCGGCCCTCCTCGACGCCGGAGCGTCCGAGGAAGCGGTCCGGCTGGTCGAGGCGCTGCTGGTCGACCACCCGTTCCGCGAGCGCGCCGTACAACTGCTGCTGACCGGGCTCTACCGCGCGGGCCGACAGGCTGATGCCCTCGACCGCTACCGAAGGCATCGGACGATCCTGGCCGAGGAGCTGGGCCTCGACCCGTCCCCGGCACTCCGTGACCTGGAGGCCCGCATCCTCGGCCACGACCTCCTGCCGGCCCATGGCGGGGCGGTGCCGACCGTCCCGGCGTGGCTGGACACCTCCACCGCGTTCTTCGGCCGGGACGCCACCCTCGACGACCTGGTGACGGCGGTCGCCGACAGCCGCACCGTCACGGTCACCGGCGTCGGCGGTGTCGGAAAGTCCAGGTTGGTGGCACAAGGCCTGCCGCGGCTGGTGGAACGGCTCGGCCTCCCCGTCATGGTGGTCGAGCTGGCGTCGGTGCCGCCCGGGCGCGCAGCCACCGCGGTCGCCGATGCGTTCGGGCTCCGGCCGCGGGCCGGGAACGTCACCCGCGACCTGCTCGAATACCTCAGCATCGACCGCGCGCTCGTGGTCCTGGACAATTGCGAGCACCTCCTGGAGGAGGTTGCCGAGGTCGTCGACGCCGTGATACGCCGCTGTGCCCGCGTGCGCGTCCTGGCCACGAGCCGCCACCGGCTGGGCGTGACGTCCGAACGGGTGGTGCCTTTGGCGCCGTTCCCGGTGCCCGCGACCGGCGACACGACCTCCGGGCCCGGCACCGATCCCGCCGTACAGCTGTTCGTCGACCGGGTGCGTCGGCTGCGCCCGGGATTCGAGCTCACCGCCGGGAACGCCGAGTCGGTCGCCACGGTGTGCCGTCGCCTCGACGGACTGCCCCTCGCGCTGGAGATGGCCGCGTCCCGGGCCGCAACCCTCGGTGTCGGAGACGTCCTCGACGGCCTCGACGGGTCGGCGGCGGACGAACCGCTTCCTGATCTGCGGGCAGTCGTGGAGTGGTCCGTACGGCTGCTGAGCGCGTCGGAACGGCGTCTGCTGGGCCAGCTGTCGGTGTTCGTAGGGAGCTTCGTCACCGACGACGTGACCAGCCTGACCGGCCGGCTGTCCCTCTGGCCGGGAGACGGCGGGGTGGTTGCCGCGCTCGGCGAACTGGTCGAGTCCCACCTGCTGGTGCGGGAAGAGCGTGGCGTCGCGGTGCGCTTCCGGATGCTGGCGTTGGTGCGGGCGTACGCCGATGGGTTGCTGACCGCCTCGGGAGAGGCCGATGCGGTTCGCTGCGCCCACGCTGAGTGGGCGGGTGAGCGGGTGGCGCGGGCCGCCCGTGACTGGAACTCGGGCAGGGCCGTAGCGGCCGGGGAGAGCTTGGTCCGCGCCGGCCCCGACCTTGCCGCCGCCGTGCGGTGGACCCTGGCGGTAGGACGACTCGACGTAGCGGCCCCCTTGGTCGGATGCGTCCGACAGTGCCCGCACTGGTTGCCGGGCATCGAGCTCGGTGACCTGATCGTCGAGGTGGCCGAGCGATGCGCGGAGGCCGGGGACCCGTCCCTGGCCGTCGGGACCGCGGCCGGCGCGCTGGCCTGCACCGATCGCGGCGAGCTGGAGCGGGCACGCGAGCTGGCGGCTGCGGCGTACGCGCTCTCCGACGATGCCGGCACCGGGTTCCTGGCCGGCTTTGCGAACGTCGTCTCGGAGTTCTATGCCGGTGACTACGACGCGGCATCGGACTGGCTGCACCGGGTCGCGGAGCTGCCGGGGTTGGCGCCGGGCCTGCGTGCGGAGCCTCCGATCACCGTCGCCCTGCTCGAGTGCTACCACGGGGACCTCGCCACGGCGCGCGCGTGCGCCGACGCCGCGCTGCTCGGTGCCGAGGCGGCCGGGTCGGAGCCGGCGCGGGCCTTCGCGCTCTATGCCGTCGGGGAGGTCGAGGCGAAGGAGGATCCGCGGCAAGGGGAGGTGCGATTCCGGGAGGCGGCCGCGGAGGCCGAACGGATCGGGTCCGAGCACGTCCACCATGTCGCGCGGCTCGGGCTGTTCGCGGTGCTGGTGCGCCAGGGTCGCCACCGCGAGGCGCTGGATCTGGTGATGCCGTTGCTGCACGACCTACGCCGGGCCGCGATGTGGCCCCAGCTGTGGACCACGCTGCGCATCGCGGCCGAGTTGCTCGCGGCGTGCGAGCGTCCCCGTGACGCGGCATTCCTGCTGGGTGCGGTGCAGGCAGCCGATGACGCGCCCCAGCTCGTCGGTGACGACATCGCCCGCTACCGGCACCTCACCGACCAGCTCACGACGCTCCTCGGTGCCGCCGCAGCCGGTCGGATCACCGAGCTCGCCGTCGGAGTGCCCCGGGCGCAGGTGGCGGACTGGGCGGTGTCGGTTGTCGAGCAGACTCGGAGCGCCCGGAACGGGTGATCGTGGGGCACTGAAAATGACCATGCACTTGCTGCCAAGATCGACATCGTCTTGGCAGCAAGTGCATGGTCATTCTCGGCCGACTGGTCTCGACAAGCGCGACCAGCGACCACCGCGAGTACTACTGCTCAGATGTCGTAGTAGAGCTCGAACTCGTGCGGGTGCGGCCGCAGACGGATCGGGTCGATCTCGTTCTCGCGCTTGTACGCGATCCAGGTCTCGATCAGGTCCTCGGTGAACACGTCACCGGCGGTGAGGTATTCGTGGTCGGCCTCGAGCGCGTCCAGCACGCCGTCGAGCGACGTCGGCACCTGTGCGATCTGCGCGTGCTCCTCGGGCGGAAGCTCGTACAGGTCCTTGTCGACCGGTGCCGGCGGCTCGATACGGTTCTTGATGCCGTCCAGGCCGGCCATCAGCATCGCCGAGAACGCCAGGTACGGGTTCGACGACGGGTCCGGCGCGCGGAACTCGATGCGCTTGGCCTTCGGCGACGTACCCGTGATCGGGATACGGATCGAGGCGGAGCGGTTGCGCGCCGAGTAGACGAGGTTCACGGGAGCCTCGAAGCCCGGGACGAGCCGGTGGTACGAGTTCACCGACGGGTTGGTGAACGCGAGCAGCGACGGGGCGTGCTTGAGCAGGCCGCCGATGTACCAGCGGGCGAGGTCGGACAGGCCGCCGTAGCCCTTCTCGTCGTAGAACAGCGGCTCGCCGTTCTTCCAGAGCGACTGGTGCGAGTGCATGCCCGAGCCGTTGTCGCCGAAGACCGGCTTCGGCATGAACGTGGCGGACTTGCCGGCCTCGAACGCGACGTTCTTGATGACGTACTTGAACTTCATCAGGTCGTCGGCGGAGTGCAGCAGGGAGTTGAACTTGTAGTTGATCTCCTGCTGGCCGGCGGTGCCCACCTCGTGGTGCGCGCGCTCGACGGAGAGACCGACCTCGCCGAGGACCTTGACCATGTCGTCACGCAGGTCCGCGAAGCGGTCGCTGGGCGACGTGGGGAAGTAGCCGCCCTTGTAGCGGGTCTTGTACCCGAGGTTGCCACCCTCCTCCTCGCGGCCGGTGTTCCACGCGGCCTCGACGGAGTCGATGGAGTAGAAGCTCTCGTTCGGGGACGTCTTGAACCGCACGTCGTCGAAGACGTAGAACTCCGCCTCGGCGCCGAAGAAGACGGTGTCGGCGATGCCGGTCGACTTCAGGTAGGCCTCGGCCTTGGCCGCGATGTTGCGCGGGTCGCGAGCGTAGGCGTCACCCGTGAACGGGTCGACGATCGAGAAGTTCACGATCAGCGTCTTGGCCTTGCGGAACGGGTCGACGAACGCCGTCGTGATGTCCGGCACGAGCTTCATGTCGGACTCGTGGATCGCCTGGAACCCGCGGATGGACGAGCCGTCGAACATGAGGCCCTCGCTGAAGGCGTCCTCGTCGAACTGCTCGACCGGGATGTTGAAGTGCTGCGTGACGCCCGGCAGATCGATAAACCGGACGTCGACGAACTCCACCCCCTCGTTGCGGGTGAAGGCGATCGCCTCCTCGGCGTTCTTGAACATCTGCGCTCCTTGCTCGCTCGACAAGTTCAGGGGGAGTCCGTCGGGACCATGCCGTGTCGAGCTGGGGCACGGTCGCTTGGGATCGCCATGAACCTATGGGCAGGTGGTTTCTCTTTGGTTACCGGTTGTTGCCGGGATGTTTCTCGGGTCTCTCGGCCGCGTCATCCCGGGGAGATGTGCTGGTAGTGGCCCCGCCAGTGCTGCCACAGAGTGCCAGAAGTCACATCGGCCCGCCCGGCGGCGTCCGTCCACCGGACGGAACAGGCACGCAAAGAGGGCGCCTCCGACGGGCAAGGCGCCCTCTCGCATGGTCCCCCGGCAGGTGCCGGACGACGTCGATGGCTGGTCAGCGGCCGCGCATGCCCTTGCGGTCCGGGCGGGCGCGGGTCGGGTCGATGCCCTTGGGGATCGGCAGCTTGACGCCACCGATGGCCTTGAGGCGCTTGGCGACCTCGGACACCTCGGCCCGGGTCAGGGTCGACTTCAGCCGGGAGACGGCGCGCGCCACCTTGGTGAGCGGCACCTGCCCCTCGCCGTCGCCGCACTGGATCAGCGTGACCGGCACGTTCGACAGGATGCGGCTGACCTTCTTGCGCTCCTGCTCGAGCAGGCGGCTCGCACGGTGGGGCGGCCCCTCGGAGACGAGCACCACACCGGCCTTGCCGACGCCCCGGAACACGAAGTCCTGGTTACGCGCGTCGACGGCCACGGGCTCGTCCTCGAAGGTCCAGCCTCCACGTACGGTGCCGAGCGCCGCGCGCGCGGCGCCGGGCTGGCCGGCGATCTGCGTGTAGGCGGCCGTCTCGGCGCTGCGCGACAGCACGAACATGGCGGCGAGCACGCCGAACGGCACGCCGATGACCAGTGCGTAGACCCATGGGCCCACCAGGACGCCGATGAGCAGCGCTACCGCGACGACCCCGACGAACGCGGCGAGCATCCACCACGTGACGAGCGGGTTCTGCTTGCGGGTCATCTTGTAGACGTCCCACAGCTGGTGATACCAGCGGCGCTTCTTGGGCTTCTTCTGCTTGGCGGCAGACGCTGCTACATCCTTGCGCGCGTCGCCCCCGGACGAGGTTCGGGCCATGGTCGTCAATTCTAGTGTGCTGCGAGTGGACTGGGTGCCGGATCAGCGAGCCAGCAGGCTCGCCGCCTCCTGACGGGAGGTGGTCGGCTGTGCGAGGTGCGACAGCGCCTCGGGAATGGGGCGGCCGTACTTGGTCATCGCCTGGCCCCACAGGCGGCCCGCGCGGTACGACGAACGCACCAGCGGCCCCGCCATGACGCCGAGGAAGCCGATCTCCTCAGCGGTCTCGGACAGCTCCACGAACTCCTCCGGCCGCACCCAGCGGTCCACCGGGTGGTGGCGCAGCGAGGGCCGCAGGTACTGCGTGATCGTGATGAGGTCGCAACCGGCGTCGTGCAGGTCCTGGAGAGCCTGCTTGACCTCGTCGATGGTCTCGCCCATGCCGAGGATCAGGTTCGACTTGGTGACCAGGCCGGCGTCCTGCGCACGGGTGATCACGGACAGCGACCGCTCGTAGGTGAAAGCGGGCCGGATCTGCTTGAAGATGCGCGGCACGGTCTCGACGTTGTGCGCGAGCACCTCGGGACGGGACTCGTTGACGGCGTCGAGCAGCTCGGGGATGGCGTTGAAGTCCGGGATCAGCAGCTCGACGCCCGTGCCCGGGTTGAGCGCGTGGATCTGCCGGACCGTCTCGGCGTAGAGCCAGGCACCGCCGTCGGCCAGGTCGTCGCGGGCGACGCCCGTGACCGTCGAGTACTTCAGGCCCATGGTCCGCACGGACTCCGCGACGCGGCGCGGCTCGTCCTTGTCGAAGTCGGCGGGCTTGCCGGTGTCGATCTGGCAGAAGTCGCAGCGGCGGGTGCACTGGTCACCGCCGATCAGGAAGGTGGCCTCGCGGTCCTCCCAGCACTCGAAGATGTTGGGACAGCCGGCCTCCTCGCACACCGTGTGCAGGCCCTCGCCCTTGACGAGAGATTTCATGTCGCGGTACTCGGGGCCCATCACCGCCCGGGTCTTGATCCAGTCGGGCTTCTTCTCGATGGGCGTAGCCGAGTTGCGCGCTTCGATGCGCAACATGCGTCGGCCTTCAGGTGCGATGGTCACGCAGATCCCTCCAAGGTCAGCGGGTCGGGCCAGCCTATGCCTCGCGTGCCCGCCCTCGCGCGGCCGTCCCGGGGCCGGCCAGTGGCGTTCGTCACGCGGTCGCTGGGACGGTCGCGGACGGCGCGTCGGACGGCGTCTCGCCGCGGGCCAGCAGTGGCGCGAGATGGGCGATCAGGGCCGCCTCCAGGTGCGGCCGGACGTCGTCGACGGTGACCTGCCGGCCGAGCTCGGCGGTCAGGGACGTGACGTCGGCGTCCTCGGCGGGGATCCCGCAGGGCACGATGCGGTCGAAGGCGGCGAGGTCGGCGTCGCAGTTCAGGGCCAGGCCGTGCATGGTGACGCCCTTGGCCACGCGCGCCCCGATGGCGCAGACCTTGCGCTCCAGCCGCGGGTTCGGCACGTCGGGGGAGTCCGCCGCGACCCACACGCCCGAGCGGCCCTCGACCCGCATGGTCTCGACGCCGAACGCCGTGCACACGTCCATCACCGCCTGCTCCAGCGTGCGGACGTACTCGACGACGTCGAACGGCTTGGCGAGCCTGACGATGGGGTAGGCCACGATCTGGCCCGGCCCGTGCCACGTGATCTTGCCGCCGCGGTCGACCTTTATGACCTCGGTGCCGTCGGTGGGGTACTCGTCGCGGCGTGTGCGTGCGCCCGCGGTGTAGACCGAGGCGTGCTCGAGGAAGAAGACCGTGTCGGCCAGGTCCTCGGAACGGACGGACTCGTGTGTGCTGCGCTGCAGGTCCCAGCCCTCGTGGTACCCGATGTGCCCGGTGAGGTGGCGGATGTCCATGCCAGTCACCCTACGTCCGCTCAACAGTCCCGCCCGGCAGCAGCGGCGGGGTCAGGAAGCCGGGAGCGGCTCCGCCGGGCAGCTCGTCAGGACGTCCTCCATGGCGTCGCGCTCCGCGGGCGTGACCCACAGCTCGTACTCGGCCTTGACCGCGACCTGCCGGGCGACGTACTCGCAGCGGTAGGCCTGGTTCTCGGGCAGCCACTCGGCGGCGTCCTTCGCACCCTTGCCCATGTTCGCCGGACCGTCGGAGGCCACGAGGTTGAGCGGGTCGTTGGCGAACGCGATGCGCTTGGGCCGGTCCCAGTCCGCCGCGCCGGTGGTCCAGGCGTTCATCAGCGCCACCACGTGGTCGATCTGCACGTCGCTGGAGTTCTCGCCGCGCACGAACGCGATGGTCTCGCCCGTGTACGGGTCGTCGAGCGTCCCTGAGGCCACCTCGCACGTGTCGCCGGAGGACAGCTCGATGTCCTCGAGGTCGCGCTGGAGCATGTCGTTCCGGGTGTCGCAACCGTTGTCGTCGGCGTCCTGCCAGGCGCTGCCGAAGTCAGCCTCGCGGTCGTAGCCGTCCTCGGTGGCGGCATCCTGCACCGTGAGCGAGTCGAGCTCCACGAGGGCCGATCCCTCGGCGCCCTCGGCGGGAGCCACGTCGTCGCCCAGCGATTTGAGGACGAAGTTGCCCGCGAGCACCAGTGCCGCGACGGCGACGAGCACGAGCTGGAGGGTCTTGCGGGCCTGGCTGGACTTCTTGGCTGTGGCGGACACGAGCCCCTCATTCTGTCGGCCGGTGTGGTCCGGACGTAGTTGGCCGGAACCGCTAAGAACGTGCGAAAAGTACCTCTTGCCCCAGTCTGCCAGAGTTGGGTTACGGTGGTTAACCCGCTGACCAGTGGTCTCGCGTCGGCGCGCCCCGGGGGGCACCATGGGGCCATGGCTCTTCGGATCGGGATTGTCGGCTACGGAGGTGCGGGCAGGCAAATCCACGCCCGCCTGGCGCGAGCAGCAGGAATGACGGTGACGGCCGTCGTCGCCCGGGACTCCGGACGGCGCGTCCAGGCCGCCGGTGATTGGCCCGGCGCGCGACTGTTCAACGACCTACCGTCGATGCTCCTCGAGCCAGGGCTCTACGACCTGGTCGTCATCGCCAGCCCCTCGTCGCTGCACGCCGAGCACGCGGGCGCAGTGTCCGTGGCGGGCAAGCCCTTCGTGCTCGACAAGCCGATAGCGACCACCGCGGCGGAGGCACGGCGGGTCGTGAGCGCGGCGTCGTCGTCGGGCACGCCGTTCACCGTGTTCCACAACCGGCGCTGGGACCCCGAGCAGCTCACGCTCGCGGCCCTCCTGAACCGGGGCGACCTCGGCAAGGTCCACACCTTCGAGCGGCACTGGGAACGGTGGCGGCCCAAACCGCAGCAGCGGTGGAAGGAGAACGACGCCGTGGGCGGCGGACTCCTGCTCGACCTCGGCCCGCACCTCGTGGACTCCGCGACCCAGCTGTTCGGTCCGGTCGTCGCGGTCTACGCGGAGACGCGGGCGCTCTCCACGCCCACCGAGGACGACGTGTTCCTCGTGCTGCACCACGCCGCTCCCGGTAGCCGGCCCGGCGTCGTCCCGGGGCGGGCCGCCGCCGCCGACGTGCTGTTCGGCGCCGAACCGCCGGCCAAGGGCGTGGTCTCCCGGCTCTGGGCCGGCTCCCTCGTCGGTGCGCCGGGGCCGCGCACGCGCGTGCTCGGCGACGGCGGCGCCTACCTCGTGAACTCGTTCGAGGGCGACGCGTCGCCCTTCGACGTGCTCGACGGCGAACAGCCGGAGGGCACCCACGGCTGGCTCGTACGGGGCAGGGAGCGGACGGCGGTGGCGCAGCCGCGCGGCGGGCACGCGGACTTCTACACGGCGGTCGCCGAATGGCTCGCCGGTGAGGCCGAGGTGCCGGTAGACCCCGCCGACGCCGTCCGCACCGCCGAGGTGCTCGACGCCGCCCGGCGGTCCGCGCAGGAGGGGCGACTCATCGACGTCTGATCCGGCGGCGGCAAACCGTAGACCAGGTCCTGCGGTCAAGCATCCGGCGAATCCATCCACAGCGTCCCGGATTCGGCAAACCCTGTGGATAAAGAGCGGGCTTCGAGCGCCGGGGTTCTCATGAACGAGTGCACTACATCGAATCCGCGGAACTGGTCCGCGTGGCCGTCCCCACGGAGGCCGCGTCTCGCGCCCTCCTGGTGCGCCGTCTAGACACTCTCGCGACACTGGACCACCCCCATCTGGTGCCGCTCATCGCCATCTCCCCGAACGGCCCGGACAACCTGGACGTCCGGCTGTCGCGCACCGGAGCTGTCGATCTGCCCACCGCCGTCGGATCGCGGGGTCCCCTGACCGCCGCGGAAGGCGCCGGCGTCACCGTCGCGATCGCGCAGGCGCTCGCTGCCCTGCACAGCGTGGGCCTCGTCCACGGCGGGGTCCGGCCGACGGACGTGCTGCTCCGCTCGGACGGCAGCGCGATGCTCCGCCCCCGCGTGACGCTCCCTGACCACAGCGACGACCCGGTCGACGTCACGTCCCTGGCCACGCTCGTGGAGTCGGTGCTCGGGTTCCCCGGCCCGAGCCTGGACTCGGCCGCCGACGAGGCGCTGCGGGCCGTGCTGGCCCGCGCCCGCGCCGAGGACCCGCGCGACCGGCCGGAGCCCGGCACGCTCGCGGCACTCGCCGACGAGGCCGTGTCGCCTGAGCCGGTTCGCCTCCCCGAGAGCTCGTCGCTGGTCTCGGCGGCGCTCAGCGGTCCGGTGCCCATCGCGGGCCACGTGCCGCTCGGCGCGAGCACGCCCTCGGCCTGGCGCTCCGCGGCGAGGACGCTGACCGGGTCCATCGCGGCGGTGGACGGCAAGGCCTGGGCGGCCACGGCGCGGCGTCGGGCGACGACGCCGCTCACGGGCCGGGCCGGGGCGGCAGAAAAGAACGTCCAGCCGCGGACCACCGTGGTGTCCGTCGTCGCGACGGGCATGATCGCGGCGGGCGTCATCGCGGGCATCACGGCAGGGGCCATGGCCGCTCCCGAGGTCTTCGGTGGCGAGGAGCCCGCGGTCGCTGTGCCGTCTCCGTCGGGAGCGGCGTCGTCGCTCGCGGTCGGGGTCAACCCCGTGGCCAACGCCAAGGACCCGGCGGGTGCCGCAGTCGAGCTCACGTCGCGCCGGCTGGCGCTGCTGGCGGGTGCCGTGTCCGACATCGGTACGATCAACGTGGAGGGCTCGCCCGCTTACGTGGCGGACAAGCAGATCCTCGAGGAGCTCGAGCAGACCGGCGCGCAGGTGGTCGGTGCGTCCGCCGAGGTGCAGAAGACGGAGGTCGTGACACTGGGCCCCGGCGCGGCATCAGCCCTGCAGAACGCGACCACCGCATCGCGCACCGAGACGTCCGAGACGTCGGATGCCGCCGACGGCAAGCAGACGGACAAGAGGGTGCCCATCGAGGCGGTCGTCCGCATCGAGTACACGATCACCGCGCACAAGCAGGTGTCCGACACCGGCGAGACGTCGGTCCCCGCCTCGAGCGAGTCGGCGGACCTGACCCTCGTGTGGACGCCGGGCGGCTGGCGCGTCAGCGAGGTGCGCTGACCTCGTTCGCCTCCACCACCCAGCGGGCCGCGTCCTGAACCTCCGTGTGCGTCCAGGTGAAGCCGGTCCTGATGAGCACACCGGGCACGACCCGCTGGGAGGCGACGAGGTCGCCCGCGAACTGGCCCAGCGCGATCCGCAGCGCGAAGCGGGGCACCGCCAGCATCGCCGGTCGGTGCAGGGCTCTGGCCAGCGCCTGGGTCAGCGCCCGGTTCGTGGTGGGCTCGGGGGCGACGGCGTTGACCGGTCCGCGGACGTCCGCGCCGATGAGGTGGCGGATCGCCGCCACCTCGTCGGTCAGGGTGATCCAGCTCCACCACTGCCGACCGCTGCCCAGCGGGCCGCCGACGCCGAGCCGCAGGATCGGCAGCAGCCTGCCGAGCGCGCCGCCCGACGGCGCCAGCACCACACCGCTGCGCAGCCAGACGACGCGTGCGCCGGCCTCCGCTGCCGGCGCGGTGGCGTTCTCCCACGCCTCGACCAGGCCGGCCAGGAAGTCGTCCCCGCGCGCCGACGCCTCGGTCAGGACCTCGTCGCCACGGCTGCCGTACGCGCCGATCGCGGAGCTGTTCACCAGCACGGGTGGCGTGTCCAGGCGGGCGATCGTGCGGGCGAGCAGGCTCGTCGTGGTGGTGCGCGAGCCGAGGAGCGTCTGCTTGTAGGCAGCAGTCCAGCGATGGTCACCGATCCCGGCGCCGGCCAGGTTCACGACGGCGTCCGCGCCCTCCAGCGCGGCCGGGTCGAGTGCGCCGGTCCGCGGGTCCCACGAGACGTCGCGGACGAGAGCGGCACTCGCTGCGCTGCCGCCTGTGGTGGTCCCGACGCCGCCGGGTGGCCCGACGCCGCCGGGTGGCCCGACGCCGTCGGACGGCTCAGCGCCGCGGCGCACCAGCCGGCGCACGGTGTCCCCACGCGCCACGAGATCAGCGACCAGCGCGGAACCGATGAGACCGTGTGAGCCCGCAACCACCACATCCATGCGGTGAATCTAGCCTGCCGTGAACAGCCGTGGCCGGTTCCGAACCCGGAACCGGCCACGGCCGACTACTTCACGCTATCCACGGGATGCGAACATCCGCGTCAGAGACCGACCTCCGACTCGAACGCGCCCTCTTCGATCCGGTTCTTGATCGCTGTCAGGAAGCGGGCGGCATCCGCGCCGTCGACCAGGCGGTGGTCGTAGGACAGGAAGATGTACGACATCGAGCGCACCGCGATGCTCTCGTTGCCGTCCGGGTCGGTCACGACGACCGGCCGCTTCGTGATGGTGCCGGTGCCCAGGATCGCGGCGTGGCCCAGCGGGACGATCGGGGTGTCGATGAGCGACCCGCCCGAACCCGTGTTGGTGATGTTGAAGGTGCCGCCCGACAGCTCGTCCGGCGTCACCTTGTTCGCCCGGGTGCGGGCACCCAGGTCCTGGATCTGCCGGGCGATGCCCGCCAGGTTCAGGTCGCCCGCGTTCTTGATGACCGGGACCACGAGGCCACGCTCGGTGTCGACGGCGATGCCGACGTTCTCCGAGCCGTGGTAGGTGATCTCGCCCTTCTCGGTGTCGATGGTCGCGTTGATCTTCGGGTACGCCTTGAGCGCCTCGACAGTGGCCTGCGTGAAGAACGGCAGGAACGTCAGCTTGGCGCCCTCGCGCGCGGCGAACGACTCCTTGGCCTTGGCCCGGAGCTGCGCGACGCGCGTGACGTCGACCTCCATGACCGTGGTCAGCTGAGCCTGCGACTGCACCGCCTCGAGCATCCGCTGGGCGACGATCTTGCGCAGGCGCGACATCTTCTCGGTGGTGCCACGCAGCGGCGACACCTCGAGCTTCGCAGGGGCGGACGGTGCCTTCGCGGCCGCGGGAGCTGCTGCTGCCGGTGCGGGCGCCGCCTTGGCCTCGGCGGCCGCGAGCACGTCCTCCTTGCGGATCCGGCCACCGACGCCGGTACCTGTCACGTCAGCGACGTCGACGCCCTTCTCCGCGGCGAGCTTGCGCACGAGCGGGGTCAGGTACGAGCCGATGGTGCGACCGGTCGACGCCGGAGCGGCGGCCGGCGTGGGTGCCGGAGCTGCGGGCGCGGGAGCCGGAGCCGGAGCGGCTGCCGGGGCAGGTGCCGGGGATGCCTCGGGCGCCGGAGCCGGCGTGGGCGGGCCGACCGGCTCGGGCGCCGGGGTCTCGGCCTTCGGAGCGGCGGGCTCCGCGGGGGCGGCGGGTGCCGGCGCCTCGGGGGCGGGGGCCTCGGGGGCCGGGGCAGCAGCCGGAGCGGCAGCACCCGAACCGACGCGCGCCAGGACGGCGCCGACCTCGACGGTCTCGTCCTCCTGGACCAGGATCTCCTGGAGGGTTCCGGCGACCGGCGACGGGATCTCGGTGTCGACCTTGTCGGTCGATACCTCGAGGAGCGGCTCGTCGACCGCGACCTCGTCACCGACCTCCTTGAGCCAGCGCGTCACGGTGCCCTCGGTCACCGACTCGCCCAGGGCGGGCAGCGGGACATCGGTACCGCCACCGGCCGGGGCAGGAGCCTCGGCAGGCGCGGCGGGGGCGGGCGCGGGGGACTCGGCGGCAGGAGACTCGGCGGCGGGAGACTCTGCGGCGGGCGCCTCGGTGGGGGCGGGCTCGGCGGGGGCGGGCTCGGCCTCCGGCGTCGGCTCAGGAGCCTCAGCGGCCGCCTGCTCGGTCTCAGGCGCGGCAGGGGCGGCGCCCGAACCGGAGCCGTCGCCGATGACGGCGAGGGTGGCGCCGACCTCCACGGTGTCGTCCTCCTGGACGAGGATCTGCTCGAGGACGCCCGCGACGGGCGACGGGATCTCGGTGTCGACCTTGTCGGTCGACACCTCGAGCAGCGGCTCGTCGACGGCGACCTCGTCGCCGACAGCCTTGAGCCAGCGGGTGACAGTGCCTTCGGTGACGGATTCGCCGAGGGCCGGCAGCTGCACGTTCTCAGACATGACCTGTGGGGTCTCCTTTGTCGTTAAGTGGTCAGTTATGGGCGTGCAGAGGCTTGCCGGCCAGCGCCATGTGTGCCTCTCCGAGTGCCTCGTTCTGGGTGGGGTGGGCGTGCACGAGCGAGGCGACGTCCTCAGGGAACGCCTCCCAGCCCACGATGAGCTGCCCTTCGCCGATCAGCTCGCCCACCCGTGAGCCGATCAGGTGCATGCCGACCACGGGTCCGTCCTTGCGCCGCACCAGCTTGGCGAAGCCCTGGGTGCCCAGGATCTTGCTCTTGCCGTTGCCCGCGAGGTTGTACTCGATGGTCTCGACCTGGTCCGGGCCGTACAGCTCGGCGGCCCGCGCCTCGGTGACGCCGACGGACGCCACCTCCGGCTCGCAGTAGGTGACGCGCGGGACCGTGGCCTCGTCGATCGTCACGGGCGCGAGGCCCGCGATCTGCTCGGCCACGAAGATGCCCTGGGCGAACCCGCGGTGGGCGAGCTGCAGGCCGGGGACGATGTCGCCGACGGCCCAGACCTGACCGCCGGAAGCAGTGGCGACACCGGTGCGGAGCAGCTCGTCGGTCAGGACGAAGCCGCGGTCCAGCCGTACGCCGGCGGCCTCGAGACCGAGGTCGGCGGTGCGCGGACCGCGCCCGACGGCGACGAGCAGCAGGTCGGCGTCGAACGTCGTGCCCGACTCGAGCTCGACCTGCACACCGTCCTGCGACTGCTTGACCTGGGCGAAGCGCTCGCCGAGGGAGAACTTGATGCCGCGCTTGCGGAACGCACGTTCGAGCGCCTTGGAGAGCGCGACGTCCTCGTTCGGCACGAGGTGGGGCAGCGCCTCGACGATCTGCACGTCGGCGCCGAAGGACTTCCAGACGCTGGCGAACTCGACGCCGATCACGCCGCCACCGAGCACCACGACCGACTTCGGCACGGTCTCCAGGGCAAGCGCCTCGTCGGAGGTGATGACCCGGTCGCCGAGCTCGAGGCCAGGCAGGCTGCGGGCGTACGAGCCGGTCGCGAGCACGACGTCCTTGCCGTTGTACCGCGTCGCCACGCCGTCCGGGGACGTGACCTCGACGACGCCGGGGGCCACGAGCGTGCCGTGTCCGTCCACGACGGTGATCTTCCGCGAGGCGACGAGACCCTGCAGGCCCTTGTACAGGCCGGCGACCACGGAGTCCTTGTAGGCGAGCACGCCGGGCATGTCGATGCCGTCCAGCGAGGTGCGGACACCGAACTGCGCGCCGTGGGCGGCGGCGTCGGCCACCTCGGCCGCGTGCAGCAGCGCCTTGGTGGGGACGCACCCCATGTGCAGGCAGGTGCCGCCGAGCTTGCTCTCTTCCACGAGCGCCACGCTCAGACCCAGCTGTGCGGCCCGGAGCGCGGTGGCGTAGCCACCGCTGCCCCCGCCGAGCACGACGACGTCGAACGTGGCCGGATTGTCATGCGTAGGCACGTGCTGGCTCCTCGTTGACAGGCTGATGGCACTGTGGAGCGCTCACCTCGGGTGGATAGTGAGCACCGCATGCCATCTTGACACTTCAGCGGGCGTGGCCCCAATCGTGAACCCGGCTCGGCGGGTGTGACCGTGGCGACATTGACGGGCAACTCGGGCTGTGGGCGGAGCTGTGACGGGGCTGCGTGGGGACGGCGGGCCTGTGCTGGGCGGACGGTAGCCTGTGAACGGGAGCTGTGGGTTTCCTGGAATCGCGTGGAGATGCCTATGACCGAGGCGGTCGCGCTAGTAGTCTCGACGTATGCCCCGCCAGTCCCGTAGCTCGCTCGCGCGTTTCTTCCAGCGACGCTCCTCGTCCGGCAGCGGATCGCGCCCCGGCGGCAACGACGCGCGCCGGCAGACGGTGGCGCACCTTGGCGAGTTCATCGGGTCGCGCGTCGGGGTCGAGGCCTATGTGGAGCCGCCGACCACGGACATCCCCAGCACGATCCTGCTCGTGGCGACCACGGGTGAGTGGACACGGCGTCGGGTACCGGACGAGCGCACGGCGTTCGACATCGCTAACCAGCTGGGGGTGCCGGTGTACAACGTCCGGTTCACCGGCTACCCCCAGCGGATGCGCGACTGGAACAGCGCGCAGCGCAGGTCGAAGTAGCGCTCTCGTTGGTCGCAACGCCGTCGTTGGTCGAGCTTTTCGAGACCCGGGCCTCGACAAGCTCGACCAACGAGATGCCTCGACAAGCTCGACCAACGAGTTGCTACTCCGCCGCGGCCCGGCCCTCGAGGAAGCCCAGCAGGGTGCGGACGCCCACGCCGGTACCGCCGCCGGGCGTGTAGCCGTGCCCGCCGCCGTCGTTGAACGCGGGTCCCGCGATGTCCAGGTGGGCCCACGGGTGGTCGCCCACGAAGGTCTGCAGGAACAGGCCGGCGTTGAGCATGCCGCCCCAGCGGGGGCCGGAGTTGGCGACGTCGGCCACCTTGGACTTGATGTTCGTCTTGAGCTCCTCCGGCAGCGGCATGGGCCAGAACAGCTCGCCGGTCGCGTCAGCGGCGGCCTTGACCTCGTCGCGCACCGCGTCGGTGCCCATGACGGCAGAGGTGCGGGTGCCGAGCGCTACCACCTGGGCGCCGGTCAGCGTCGCGATGTCGAGCACCACGTCGTGGCCGTCCTCGATCGCTGAGACCAGGCCGTCAGCCATGACCACGCGGCCCTCCGCGTCGGTGTTCAGCACCTCGACGGTCTTGCCGCCGTAGATGGTGACGACGTCGGCAGGGCGCTGGGCGTTGCCACCCGGCATGTTCTCGGCGAGGCAGAGGTAACCGGTGATCGCGAGCGGCAGGTTCAGCTTCGCGGCGGCGACGACGGTGGACAGGACGGCCGCGGCGCCGGCCATGTCCGACTTCATGGCCTCCATCCCCGCGGCCGGCTTGATCGAGATGCCGCCGGAGTCGAACGTGATGCCCTTGCCGACCAGCGCGACCTTCCCGTTCGGCTTGGCCGGCGTGTAGGCGACCTTGACCAGGCGCGGACCGCGCGTAGAGCCCTGGCCGACGGCCGTGAGCCCGCCGTAGCCACCGGAGGCGAGCTGCTTGTCGTCCAGGACCGTCACCTTGACGTGCCGCACGTCCTTGGCGGCAGTCTTCGCGGCGTCGGCGAACGTGGCCGGGTACAGCTCGTTGGGCGCGGTGTTGACCAGGTCGCGGGCAGCGTGGACCGCCGCGGCGACGACCTGGGCGCGCTCGGCCGCGACCTTTGCCTTGGCGTTCTTGTGCAGCGGCGTCAGGATCTCGATGGTCGCGACGGGGTCCTTGCGGTTCTTGGCCTCCTTCGCTGAGTCCTTCGCGGTGGACCTGTCGGCGCTGCGGTACTGGTTGAAGACGTAGGCACCCAGCAGGGCGCCCTCGGTCACGGCGGTGATCTCGTCGTCGTCGGACGCGGGCAGCGCGATCGCGGCGGACTTGAGGCCCGCCAGCTCGCGGGTCGCCGCACCCGCGGCGCGGCGCAGGGTCTCGGTGGCGAAGGTGCCGTCCTCGGCGCGCTCGCCCAGGCCCGTCAGGACGAGGATGTCGACGGCGAGCTTGGGGCCGGCCGGGATCTTGCGGACCTCGTCGCGGGCACCGGTGACGCCGAGCTGCGGTGCGAGCGACTCGAGCTGTGTCAGCAGGTCGGTCGGAAGCTGGTCGGACACGATGGCTACGCCGTCCGACGTCTGGGCGGTCGCCACCACGAGCGCTTCGGCCTTCACCGCGGTGGGATTCTTGCTGGAGAGGGTAACGGAGGTCACGAGGCCGATCGTATCCCGCGCCCCTGACACGGGGTCAGCCGGGCCTGGAGGCCTCATGGAGGCGCAGGTCACGCACCGTCCGATTGCCGCACGGCAGGTGCCGCCCGGTAGTCTGCGGGACGTGATCCTTGCCCTCGTCCTCCTCGTGGTCGCGCTGTGCGTGGCCCTGGCCGGATGGGCCGCCTGGTTCGTGGCCCGCGACCGCGCGGTCGTCCTGAACCAGCTGTGGGGCGGGGCAGTGGTCGAGGCGGTCGTGCTGGTCCAGGGCGTCGTCGCGATCGTGCAGGGCGCCACCGGTGCCGGCGCGGGCGACCCGCTCCTGTTCTGGGGCTACTTCGCCACGACCCTGGTGATCCTGCCGGTCGCAGCCGCGTGGGCGTTCGCCGAACGCACCAGGTGGAGCTCGGTGGTGCTGCTCGTGGCGTCTCTGACAGTGGCGTTCCTGGAGTGGCGCATGTGGCAGATCTGGACGGCGGCATGATGGCGCAGCGGACCGTCGGACGGCGGACCGGGCAGGGCTTCGGTCGTGTCCTGGTGACCGTGTACGGGGTCCTGGCGTTCGCCGCACTCGGCCGGTCGTCGTACGAGCTGGTCGTGAAGTTCGACGAGGCGCCCGTTGCCTACACGCTGTCCACGCTCGCCGCGATCGTCTATGTCGTGGCGACGTTCGCACTCGCGATCGGGAGCCCCGCCTGGCGCCTGGTCGCATGGATCACCGTCGGGATCGAGGCAGTGGGCGTCGTGACCGTCGGCGCGCTGTCGCTCGCCGACGCGCAGGCGTTCGGTGAGTCAACCGTCTGGTCCGGGTTCGGCCAGGGCTACGGTTACGTGCCGCTCGTCCTGCCTTTCGTGGGCTTGTGGTGGCTGTGGCGGACGTCGCGCAGCACGCCCGAGGAGAGGACTGCATGAGCTGGCCGTACTCGTTGTTGTTCAACGCCGCCTTCCGCCGGATGGACCCGGAACGCGCGCACGAGCTCGCGTTCACCCTGATCGAGCGCGTCGGGAAGGTTCCGGTGCTGCGCGACGTCGTGCAGGGCGCCGTGGCCCCCTACCTCGGGCAGCGAGCGGGCGGGCCGGGGAGCGTGCGGATCTTCGGCCGCGTGGTGCCCGCGCCGTTCGGCCTCGCCGGAGGGTTCGACAAGAACGCGAGAGCGGTCCGGGGCCTGACGATGCTCGGCTTCGGGTTCGTCGAGATCGGTACGGTCACCGCGAGCCCGCAGCCCGGCAACCAGAAGCAGCGGATGTGGCGCGAGCTGGACGTGCGCGGCGTACGCAACCGGATGGGCTTCAACAACGAGGGCGCGGCGGCCGCCGCGGACCGGTTGCGTGAGCTGCGGAGCACCGCGGCAGGCCGCGCGATAGTGGTCGGCGCCAACATCGGCAAGACCAAGGTGGCCCCGCCGGACGGTGCCGCCGCGGACTACGCGACGTCGGCCCGGCTGCTGGCTCCCTGGGCCGACTACCTCGTGGTCAACGTCTCCTCCCCGAACACTCCCGGACTGCGCGACCTGCAGGCGACGGAGTCGCTGCGCCCCATCCTCGAGGCGGTGCGCACAGCCGCCGACGAGGCGAACGCCACCGGGTTCCCGGGTGGCAGCCGCCGGATCCCGCTCCTGGTGAAGATCGCCCCCGACCTCGCGGACGAGGACGTCGACGCCGTCGCCGACCTGGTGCTCGAGCTGGGGCTGGACGGCGTGGTCGCCGTCAACACGACGATCGGCCACGACCGCGGCCCGGGTGGGCTGTCCGGACCGCCGCTGCTGGGCCGGGGCATCGAGGTGGTCGCGCGGCTGCGCGAGCGGCTCGGCACGGGTCCCGTCATCATCGGCGTGGGCGGTATCACCAGGGCCGACGACGTCCGTGCCTACCTGCGCGCCGGAGCCGACCTCACCCAGGGTTACACGTCGTTCGTCTACGAGGGGCCGCTGTGGGCGTCGCGGATCAACCGCGCACTGACCCGCTCGGCCGGCTCGACAGCAAGTGGGAGGCTGGAGTGATCCGTCCGCAGTGGGAGTGGGCCCTCGACGACGCCGAGGGGCGTCGCCTGAGCGAGCCCCTGACCCCCGTCTTCACCGCGCAGTACGACGCCGAGCAGTGGCTCGGCGAGCACTGGCGTGCGCTGGCCGAGGCCGGCGCGGTGCAGGCACGGCTGCTGCACGACGGCACCCCGGCGGCCCCGAGCGTGGAGCTGCGGACGTCTTGACGGGTCTGCGCCTATGTCGGCGAGCTCACCCGACGCTGACCACCGGCCACTCGCCCCCACGCCCGCACCAGGCGCGGCACGGCGTCGGACAGCTCCGCGGGCGACCGGGTGAAGGTGAGGCGCACCCGTGAGTCGGCCCCGTCGCCGTCGGGCGTGAACAGCGGACCCGCTGCGACGAGCACCCCCTCTGCTGCGGCTGCCGCGGCGAAGGCCTGCGCGACGGGCCTACCCAGGTCGACCCAGCAGAACAGGCCACCGGCGGGCAGGGGGACCTCCCATGGGAACGACTCCCGCAGCCGGCCGACGAGCAGGTCGCGCCGTTCGCGCAGCATGGCCCGCCGGCCGATCATGATCTCGGCGCGCCGGCCGAGCAGGTCGGTCACGGCGAGCTGTTCCAGCACCGCCGTCGCGATGTCCATGGACTGCCGTGCCCGCGCCAGCTGGGCGATCATCCGGGGGTGGGCGCGGATCCAGCCGACCCGCAGGCCGCCCCAGAAACCCTTCGACGCCGAGCCGACGGACACCACGTGCGGTGAGGTCCCGTACCCGGCGAAGGCCGGGGGCGTCGGGCCGCCGTCCAGGCCGAGCTCGACGAGCGTCTCGTCGCCCACGACGGTGACGCCGTTCCGGTCGGCGACCTCTCGCACGGCGGCTCGGTCCCCGGCGGACAGCAGGTAGCCCGTCGGGTTCTGGTAGTCCGGCACGAGATACACCAGCCGCGCCTGGGTGCGGCGCACGGTGGAGGCGAGCAGGTCGACGTCGAGCGGGCCCGTCGGGACGCCGACGACGCGGCCGCCCGCCTCGCGCATCGCCTCCATGGCGTGGAAGTAGGTGGGCGACTCGACGACCGCGCGGTCGCCCGGGCGCAGGTGCGTGCGAGCCAGGAGGGCGATCGCCTGCTGGGCGCCGGTGGTCACGAGGATCTCGTCCGCGGTGGTGGGCACCCCGCGCTCGCGGTAGCGCGCGGCCACCGCCTCGCGCAGCGGTGCGAGCCCGTACGGCTCGTAGCCGCCCGAGTCGAGGTAGGCCGGCAGGCTGTCCAGGGCCCGCGCGAAGGAGTCGTACAGCTCGGGCGGCGCGGACGGCGTCGCCTGCCACAGGTCCAGGTGGCCGACGGCGGCGGGCCTGGCGTTCCGGGCCCCGGGATGCTGCAGCGACTCGTCCGCCACCGGGGCGTCTCCGCCGGCCGGGCGCCGTGGTCCGCGCTCGACGCGGCCCTGCGGCAGCGTGGTGACCGTCCCCGACCCGACCCGGCTGGCCGCGAACCCCAGGTCCCGCAGCCGGGCGTACGCGCCGGACGTGGTGGTGCGTGAGACGTGCAGCGCGGCCGCGAGATCGCGCTCGCTGGGCAGGCGGGTGTTGGGCGACAGGGTGCCGGACAGGACGGCGGAGCGCAGCGCGTCGGCGAGCGCGACATAGGCCGGCCCGCCGGCGTGCCAGGCGCCGAGCAGGCGTGCGGTGGCGGCAGAGGAGAGGTGCCGCAGGACGACGGGCGACGCAGCGGACATGGGTCCACTCTTGCCCTATTGGCCATGGAAGACAAGGCCAATGGTCACGCATCATGAGCACATGACGACCACCAGCGGCCGCCCGGCCGACGATGCGCTCCTCCCCGCGGTGCCGCCGGCCGAGCCCGACCCCGCTCCCGCACCGGTGCGGACCGTCGCGATGAGCCCGCTGCGTCGCGGTGTCCAGCTCGTGCTCGGCCTGCTGGTGTTCGGCGCCTCCATGGCGATGATGCTGCACGCCAACCAGGGGGCCATGCCGTGGTCCGTGCTGGACCAGGGGATCGTGGGGCGGACCGGCCTCGCCTACGGCTGGGTGGTGCTCGGGATCAGCTTCCTCGTGATGCTGGCCTGGATCCCGCTCCGGCAGCGGCCGGGCATCGGGACCATCGCCAACATCATCCTGCTCAGCCTGGTGATCGACCCGGCGCTCTGGCTCCTCGAGGTGCTGCTGCCCGACCCCGCGCTCGCGCCCTCGATCGGGCTCGCCCTGGGCGGGATCGTCCTCAACGGCCTGGGGACGGCCGCCTACGTGGGCGCCCGGCTCGGCCCGGGACCGCGTGACGGGCTGATGACCGGCGCCGTGCGGCTGACCGGGTGGCCCGTCTGGCTGATCAAGACGGTCATCGAGGTCACTGTCGTGGTGATCGGGGTGCTGCTCGGCGGGACGTTCGGCTGGGCCACCGTCGCGTTCGCGCTCGGGGTCGGCCCGGTGGTGCAGGTCGGTGTGCGGTGGTTTGCGCCGTCCGGCCTCGTCTCCCGCGCCTGACGTGGTCAGGTGCCGATTCGATTCGATGTTCGTCGTAGGGTGACGGCATGGTCAACTATCGGTATCTCGGTAACAGTGGTCTCAAGATCTCGGAGATCACGTACGGCAACTGGCTCACCCACGCTTCGCAGGTGGAGAACGACGTCGCGACCTCGTGCGTCCGGGCCGCCCTCGACGCGGGCATCACCACGTTCGACACCGCTGACGCGTACGCGAACACGGCGGCCGAGCAGGTGCTCGGTGACGCGCTGAAGGGCGAGCGCCGCGCCGGTCTCGAGATCTTCACGAAGGTGTACTGGCCCACCGGTCCGAAGGGCCCCAACGACACCGGCCTGTCCCGCAAGCACATCATGGAGTCGATCAACGGCTCCCTGACTCGTCTCGGCACCGACTACGTCGACCTGTACCAGGCGCACCGCTACGACGTGGAGACCCCGCTCGAGGAGACGATGCAGGCGTTCGCCGACGTCGTCCGCCAGGGCAAGGCTCTCTACATCGGCGTCTCCGAGTGGACCGCCGACCAGATCCGCGAGGGTGCCGCCCTGGCGAAGCAGCTCGGCTTCCAGCTCATCTCCTCGCAGCCGCAGTACTCGATGTTGTGGCGGGTCATCGAGGACGAAGTGGTGCCGGCCTCGAAGGAGGCGGGCGTCTCGCAGATCGTGTGGTCGCCCATGGCGCAGGGCGTGCTGTCGGGCAAGTACCTGCCGGGTCAGCCGGCGCCGGCCGGCTCGCGGGCCACGGACGAGAAGGGCGGCGCGCAGACGATCAGCCGTTTCATGAACGACGAGACGCTGGCCGCCGTGCAGAACCTCAAGCCGGTCGCCGCCGAGCTGGATCTGTCCATGGCGCAGCTCGCAGTCGCGTGGGTGCTGCAGAACGACAACGTCGCCGCGGCCCTCGTGGGTGCGTCGCGCCCGGAGCAGGTGGCGGAGAACGTCAAGGCGTCGGGTGTGACCATCCCCGCCGAGCTGATGAAGCAGATCGACGACGCCCTGGCCGGCGTGGTCGAGCGCGACCCGGCCAAGACCCTCGAGGGCATGCCGAAGACGCGCCCGGTCTGACCTGCCGAAGTAGGGCGGCGGCGAGGTAGAACCAGAGCGAGATAGAACTGCAGCGAAGTAGAACCCCGGCCTGAGCCAGGGTTCTACTTCGCTGCAGTTCTACTTCGCCAGGGTTCTATCTCGCTCTGGTTCTACCTCGGCGGCAGGGGTTACTCCGGGTAGTTGCCGCGCTTCTTGCTCATCGGCTTCGGCAGCCGCGACCGGCGCAGCTGGTACGCGCGCGTGATCGTGTACATGAGAAGGCCGCGCTGGACCTCGCCGAACTTCGCGGTCAGACGCTTCTTCAGCGACCGCCACAGGAGCCACGCGTCGATGATCGTCAGGAACAGGAAGCCGTACAGGCCGAGCATCACGACGATGCTCAGCTCCGGGTACTGCGAGGTGAAGAACGTCGCGAACAGGAAGATGAACGCGACCGGCAGGAAGAACTCGCCGAGGTTCCAGCGCGCGTCCACGAAGTCGCGCACGTACCGGCGCACCGGGCCCTTGTCCTTGGCCGGCATGTAGCGCTCGTCGCCGGTCTGCATCGCCTGGTAGGCGCGCTCGCGGTCGATGCGCGACTTCTCGCGCTGGGTCTTGCGCGCCGCCTTGCGGTCGTTCGGTACGAGCGGACGCTTGTTCGCGGCCTGCGCCACGGTGCGCTTGGGCGTGGGGCGCCCCTTCGTCGGGGCGCCGGCCGGGGTCGTCTCGGACGCGGACGCCACCTCGTCGGGTGAGTCGCCCACCGGGGTCACGCCGTCGGGGGTCGGAGTCTTGCTGCGGGAGAACACCTCCCCAGCCTAATGGCTCGCGGCAGTGCCCCGCTGCGAGCCGTTAACGTGGGGCGGTGACCTCCGATACAACCGCGGCCCTTCGCGCCCGCGTCGCCGAGCTGTTTCCCGCCCTGCAGGCCGACCTCGAGGCGCTGGTGCGCATCCCGAGCGTCTCGGCCGCCGCGTTCGACCAGGCGCACGTCGCCGCGAGCGCCGCAGCCACGGAACAGCTCCTGCGGGACGCCGGCCTGCCCGACGTCCAGATCCTGTCCGCGCCGCGCCCTGACGGGACGGCGGGTGCGCCCGCCGTCGTCGCGCGCAGGCCGGCGTCCGAGGGTGCGCCGACCGTCCTGCTCTACGCGCACCACGACGTGCAGCCGCCGGGTGACGCCGCCACCTGGGAGACCGACCCGTTCGAGCCCACCCAGGTGGGGGAGCGGCTCTTCGGCCGCGGGGCGGCCGACGACAAGGCGGGCATCGTCGCCCACCTGGGAGCGCTGCGCGCGCTCGGCCTTCCGGACGGCGCTGACCTGCCGGTCGGCGTCACCGTGTTCCTCGAGGGTGAGGAGGAGTCCGGTTCGCCGTCGTTCCGCGCGTTCCTCGAGGCGCACCGCGACCTGCTGGCCGCGGACGTCATCGTGGTGGCTGACTCCGGCAACTGGAAGATCGGCGTTCCCGCCCTGACGACGTCGCTGCGTGGCCTGGTCGACGGCGACGTGGAGCTGCGGGTCCTGGATCACGCCGTGCACTCGGGCATGTTCGGGGGTGCCGTGCTGGACGCCGTCACCCTGATGTCGCGCCTGGTCGCCACGTTCCACGACGAGGCGGGCGACGTCGCGATCGAGGGCCTGGTCGCCGCACCCGAACCGGAGGTCGACTACGAGGAGGCCGATCTCCGGGCGGACTCCTCGCTGCTCGACGGCGTGGCGCTCGTGGGCACCGGCAGTGTCGCCGGGCGGCTGTGGACCAAGCCGGCGCTCTCCGTGATCGGCATGGACGTCACGTCGGTGGCCGCGGCGTCGAACACGCTCGCGCCGAGCTGCACGGCGAAGATCTCGCTGCGGCTGGCCCCCGGCCAGGACCCGGCGGCGGCCGAGGAGGCCCTCGCCGCGCACGTGGCGAAGCACGCGCCGTTCGGCGCACAGGTGACGTGGCGCTCCGGCGAGCAGGGCAAGCCGTTCCTCGCGCCGGGCGACTCGGCGGCGATGCGCGCCGCGCGTTCGGCGTTCACCGAGGCGTGGGGCACGGCGCCGGTCGACGTCGGCATGGGCGGATCGATCCCGTTCATCGCCGACCTGCTCGAGGTCTTCCCCGATGCCGCGATCCTCGTGACCGGCGTCGAGGACCCGGACTCGCGGGCGCACGGCGCGAACGAGTCGGTGCACCTGGGTGAGCTCCAGAAGGTCGTCCTGGCGGAGGCCCTGCTGCTGACGAAGGTCGCCGAGGGTCTCTGACCCTCTCGGGTCACCCTCTGTAGTTCCCTTCGAGGCCTAAGTTACTTCGCTTTGAGTCACCCCAAAGCGAAGTAACTTAGGCCTCAAAGGTGGGGACGGTCGAGGGCTCGCGCGGCGCTATGTCCATCGCGCGGGCCCAGGCCGCCACGTCCTCGGGGAGCTCGGGGGAGGGCAGGTCCTCACCTGTCGCGTCCCGCACGACCTCGGACGCCGGGATCCGGTTGCCCTTGCGGTCCAGGAACCGGCTGGCCACGATGCCGCGGGCGCACAGCTTGTCGGCTCGCGTGAACACCTGCTCCAGGTAGAACACGCGCTCGTCCCAGCCCAGGATCCGGGTGGTGATCTCGAACCGGTCGAACGGCTGCAGGGATCGGCGGTACTTCATGGTCGACGCCGCGACCACCGGCGCCCAGCCCTTCTCGCGGGCGATCGGGAACATGCCGAGGTCGGCGATCTGGTTGTTCCGGGCCACGTCCATCATCTGCAGGTACGTGCCGTTGTTGACGTGCAGGTACGAGTCGAGGTCCAGGGGGCCGACGCGCATCCGGGTGACCGACGGGTCGAGCAGGGTCTGTCCGGGGCGGGCCTTGCGCGGGAGGAGTCCGGTCCAGGTGAGCTGGAGCATGCGAGCCATGCGTCGAAGGTTATACCGAGAACCGGCGGTATCAGATACTGGTCGCGGGAGGCGCGCAGGGTCCCCCGTTCCGCCTCGGTCAGGCCGGGTGCTGGATCTCGCTGCGTACCGACCGGGCCACCGCCACGGTCTCGAGCCGTTCGACCAGGTGCAGCGCCATGTCGATCCCCGACGAGACACCCGCGGAGGTGACCACGTCGCCGTCGTCCACGTACCGTGCCTCGGAGTCCACGAGGATGCTCGGGTCCAGGCCGGTGAGCTCGTCGTAGTGGTTGTGGTGCGTCGTGGCCGGCCGCCCCGCCAGGAGGCCCGCGGCGGCGAACGGCAGGGCACCGGTGCAGACGCTGGCCATGATCGGCGTCTGCTTGCGGATCATGCGCAACCACTCGAGGTGCCCGGCCTGGGCCAGCAGCTGCCGGGTGCCCAGCCCGCCGGGGTAGACCAGCACGTGCAGCGGACCGACGTCGTCCGCGCCGTGCGCCGGCAGGATGCGCAGGCCCTTCGCGAGCCGCACGCCGGAGCCGTCCCAGGAGAAGGTGCTCACCGACGGCCGCAGCTGCGAGTGGGAGCCCCACTCGGCGAAGACCTCGAAGGGCCCGACGACGTCGAGCTCCTCCGCCCCGTCGAAGACGAAGATCCCGATGCGCAGCCCGCCGTTGCCGCTCACATGTCCGCCCGGGTCAGATTCCTGGGAGGGCCAGCATCTGGTCGAGCGCCACGCGGGCCCAGTGGGCGTCGTCGGCGTCCACGACGATCTGGTTCACCATGCGCCCCTCCACGAGCGATTCCATGGCCCACACGAGGTGGGGCAGGTCGATGCGGTTCATGGTCGAGCAGAAGCACACCGTCGAGTCGAGGTAGTGCACGTTCTTGTCCGGGTGCGCCCTGGCGACCCGGCGCACCAGGTTCAGCTCGGTGCCGATCGCCCACGAGGAGCCCGGCTCGGCCGCGTCGAGCTGCTTGATGATGTACTCGGTCGAGCCCACGAAGTCGGCCGCCGTGACGACCTCGTTCTTGCACTCGGGGTGCACCATCACGTTGACGCCGGGGACCGCCGCGCGGATGTCGGTGACGTTCCGCACCGAGAAGCGGCCGTGCACCGAGCAGTGGCCGCGCCACAGGATCATCCGGGCGTCGCGCAGCTCCTGGTCGGTCAGCCCGCCGTTCGGCTTGCGCGGGTCGAAGACCACGCAGTCCTCGAGGGACATCCCGAGCTCGAGGACCGCGGTGTTGCGGCCCAGGTGCTGGTCCGGGAGGAACAGCACCTTCCCGGTGCCGTCGATGCCGCCCACCTGGTCGAACGCCCAGCGCAGCGCGACCTCGGCGTTGGAGGAGGTGCACACGGTGCCGCTGTGCCGCCCGGTGAACGCCTTGATCGCGGCCGACGAGTTCATGTACGTGACGGGGATCGTCGAGTCCGCGACGCCGACGTCCTGCAGCACCGCCCAGGCCTCCTCGACCTGGCCGATCGCCGCCATGTCCGCCATGGAGCAGCCCGCCGCGAGGTCGGGCAGCACGACCTGCTGCGCGTCGGAGGTGAGGATGTCCGCGCTCTCGGCCATGAAGTGCACCCCGCAGAACAGGATGAACTCCGCCTCGGGCCGGGCAGCGGCCTCGCGCGCCAGCTTGAAGGAGTCGCCGGTGACGTCGGCGAAGTCGATGACCTCGTCGCGCTGGTAGTGGTGCCCCAGCACGAACGCCCGGCTGCCCAGGGCGGCCCGCGCGGCCCGGGCCCGTTCGACGAGGTTCGGGTCGCTCGGTGCGGGCAGCTCGCCCACACACTCCACGCCACGCTCGGAGGCCAGGTCACGGCCCTGGCCGAGCAGCAGCAGCGGCGACGGGGCGGGCTCGGAGAAACCGGAGTGTTCAGCCAGCAGGGTGCTCACGGTCACCATCATGACACGCGGTGGTGACACGAAGTCAGGACGTGCCACGATGCCCGGGTGCACGTGCTGCTGCTTGCCGAGACCCTGCCCGACGCCGAGCGACTCGCCTCCGCGTGGCGCGACGCCGCGCCCCACAGCGGCACCGAGGCGCGCGCGGTGCGCGTACCGGGCGGCCACGGGGCCTCGGCGGGAGCGCTGAGCGGGAGCGGCGCGCTCGCCGCCGCGCCGACCCACGGCACCGGCGGCGGGGGTGTGCTGCTGGCCGGTGCGGCGATCCCCGTGGGCCGGCCGGACAGCGTCGGGGCGCAGGACGTCGGCCCCGCCCACCCCGGCCCCACCGCGCCCGGCCCCGCGCCGTCCACCCTGCCGCGTGCGGAGGGCGCGGCGCTCGCCGAGGCCGCCGCCACCGCCGACGTCGTCGTGGCGTACGTCACGCGGCTCGACGGCGAGACGCTGCACCGCGGCGTCGTCGTCGAGGCCGCTGCCGCCGCGGCGCCGCACGCCGTCCCCGTGGTCGTGATCACCGAGAGCAGCGAGGTGAGCAGGCGCGAGTGGTCGACGGCGGGCCTCAGCGGGGTGCACGAGGCCGTCGACGGCGACATCGCCCGCGTGGCCAGGACCTGGACGCCGGGGTGGGCGCGCTGAGTGCCGGACGGGTGAGCGGCCCGGCCGGTCCGTGGGCGTACGATCTGAGGACAGACCGGCGACGGGAACAGACGGACGGCCCGATGGGTTGGCACCGCTGAGACATCGACTACCGGTATGTCGAACACGATCGGGAGATGACATGACCGACACGACCACGGACATCGGGACCCACGGCGTCAACGTCACCGACGTCGCCGCGGGCAAGGTCCGTAGCCTGCTCGAGCAGGAGGGCCGCGACGACCTGCGTCTTCGCGTCGCGGTGCAGCCTGGTGGCTGCTCCGGGCTGATCTACCAGCTCTACTTCGACGAGCGTGTGCTCGACGGGGACGCGCTGCGTGACTACGACGGCGTCGAGGTCGTCGTGGACAAGATGAGCGTGCCGTACCTCGAGGGCGCCACGATCGACTTCAAGGACACCATCGAGCAGCAGGGCTTCACGATCGACAACCCGAACGCAGGCAGCGCTTGTGCCTGCGGCGGATCGTTCTCCTGATCTGAGCTCTGCGTCGACAAGACGTTGCACGACGGCGGGCCGGTCACCTTCGCGGTGACCGGCCCGCTTCCTTGTGCCCGGGCGGACGGCGTGGCTGCGCTCAGCGCAGGCGCACGGTGACGGCCCAGCCGCCGACGTCGTCCCCTGGCACTGCCACGTGCTCGACCGTCGCGACGTGCTCGTGCCCGCGCATCCGGCACCACGCGGGCACGTCGAGCCTTGCGGCGGGGTCGGTCGACAGCACGGTCAGCTCCGTGCCCGCCGGCAGGCCCTTCGCGGCCGCCGCGAGCCGGATGACGGGCAGGGGGCAGCGCAGCCCGCGCGCGTCCACCAAGGCGTCAGCCACACCACCACCTTAGTGACCGGATCTGACATCTCAGAGGCCACCGACACCCAGCATCTCGCGGACCCGAGCCACCGCGTCCGGCAGCACCGCGCAGAAGCGGTCCACCTCGTCGGCGGTGGTGCCGCGGTCCAGGGCGATCCGCACGTTGCCGTGCGTGAGCACACCCATCGCGGCCAGCACGTGCGACGGCTCGAGGGTGCTCGCGGTGCACGCGGAGCCCGACCCGACGGCGAACCCGTGCCGGTCCAGCTCCGTCACCAGCGCCTCGCCGTCCACGTAGAGGAACGAGAACGTGGCGACGTGGGGGAGCCGGCCGTCCGGGTCGCCCACCACCTCGACGTCGGGGATGCGCGCCACCTGCTCCCGCACGTGCTCGACGAGCTCCCGGCGCCGGACGTCCTGCGCCACCCGGTCGGCCTCGACGGCCTGCAGCGCCACCGCCGCGGCGAACGCGAGGGGCACGCTCACGCCACCGGGTGCCCACGGGTCCTCGTCCTCCGGCCCCACCGGAGCCGTGCGGACCCGCTGCCGGACCGCGAGCACCCCGACTCCCGCCGGCCCGCCCCAGTCGGCGGGGTCGGCGGCCAGGAGGTCCCAGGCCTCGGGTACTGCCACGTGCCCGACGCTCGCCCCGGCGTCGACCAGGAGGGGGACGCCGGCCGCGCGTGCGGCGTCGTGCACGGCCTCGACCGGCTGGACCGTGCCGACCTCCCCGTTCGCGTGCTGCAGCACGGCCAGCGCCGAGCCGGGCACCCGGACGGCCGCGACCATCGCGTCGGCGTCGACCCGGCCGAGCCGGTCGACGGGGACCGTGCTCGGCCGGCCCGCGGCACGGGCGGCGTGGAGCAGGGCCGAGCGCTCGACGGCGCTGGTGAGGATCGCGCTGCCGGCCCGCCGCCGGGCCGCGGCGGCTGATGCGACCGCCGCATGGAGCGACGCGGTGTGCCCAGGGGTGAAGTGGACCTCCTGGGTCCGTGCGCCGAGCACCGCGGCGACCGCCTCGCGGGCGCTGTCGAGAAGGCGGGCGGCACGTCGGCCCTCCGCGTGCAGCCGGCGTGGGTCCGCCCAGCCGTCGGCGAGGGCCTGCTCGAAGGCCTGCCGGGCGAGCGGGTGCCACGGGGCTCGTCCGCCGTTGTCGAGATGCACCCGGTCGGGGGTGCCCGGGGTGGCGTGGCTCACACGTCCTCCTGCTCCTGTGTCGCGGCTCGGGTCCGCCGGCAGCGTGCCCGTGGCCGGCCCGTCAGCCCCCACGGACGGGCGCCGACGGCGGCGTACGGCATGCCGCCGCGGTCCTTCGCCTGATCTTCGCACCCGTACCGGCCGACGGGGCGCGCAGATCGTTCTGACACCTCCATGGCCGGTGTCTGAACAGCGTCGATACGCGACCCGGATGCGGAGAGGATCACGTCCGGGAGGGCTCACTCCGGGCATCATGGGGCTCCGGAGCGCGCTAGGCTGCATCCATCGAGGACGAAGGTTCTGCGTGGAGCTCGGGAGGAAACCGGTGCGACGCGCCGGACGAGACGTGAAAGGCCTCCCTTGCACTCGCAGCCACCTACCCGCACCCGGCGGGCCATCATGCGCGCGTCGGCTCTTGCCGTCGGCGTCGCACTCCTGGCCTCCGGCTGTGCCAGTGATTCCGTTCAGCGCGGATACCTGCCCGGCTATTCCGACGGGGAGGTGACTAACCAGACCGAGCGCATCACCGACCTTTGGGTCGGCTCGTGGATCGCCGCCCTTGCCGTGGGCATCGTGACCTGGGGCCTGATGCTCTGGTGCATCGCGGCCTACCGGAAGCGCAAGGACGACCACCAGCTCCCGGTACAGACGCGCTACCACCTGCCGCTCGAGCTCATGTACACGGCCGTGCCGATCATCATGGTGCTCGTGCTGTTCTGGTACACCGACCGCGACGTGACGGCGATCAAGGCCGTCGACGGCAACGCGACGGAGCACATCCAGGTCATCGGCAAGCAGTGGAGCTGGGACTTCAACTATCTCGACGCGGACGTCTACGACTCGGGCGAGCACGAGGCCGACCCCGGTAGCGTCACCGAGGAGGACGAGGTCGACGGCGCGCCCGGTACCTCGCAGTCCTTCCCGACGCTCTACCTGCCGGTGGACGAGACCGTCGAGTTCACGCTGGACTCGCGTGACGTCATCCACTCGTTCTGGATCCCCGCGTTCCTGTACAAGCAGGACATGATTCCGGGCCGGACCAACACGTTCCAGGTGACGCCGACCCGTGAGGGCACGTATGCCGGGAAGTGCGCAGAGCTCTGCGGCGAGTTCCACTCCGGCATGCTCTTCAACGTGAAGGTCGTGTCCGCGGAGGAGTACGACGCCCACATGGCGGAGCTCGCAGCGAAGGGACAGACCGGCAAGCTCGGGATGGACCTCGCCCGGACACAAGGCCCGGTTGACGCCGAGGAAGAGGAGGCTGGGCACTGATGTCCGCAGCGACCACGACCGAGCTGATCCCGGGCCTGGCGCCCGGGCGCCAGACGCTCGGCCGGACCGTCATCAAGTGGATCACGTCCACTGACCACAAGACGATCGGGTACCTGTACCTGATCACGTCGTTCCTGTTCTTCTGCATCGGCGGCCTGATGGCGCTGCTGATCCGGGCGGAGCTCTTCGAGCCGGGTATCCAGCTCGTGCAGAGCAAGGAGCAGTACAACCAGCTCTTCACCATGCACGGCACGATCATGCTGCTGCTGTTCGCGACCCCGCTGTTCGCGGGCTTCGCGAACGTGATCATGCCGCTGCAGATCGGCGCGCCCGACGTCGCGTTCCCTCGCCTGAACATGTTCGCCTACTGGCTGTACCTGTTCGGTGGCCTCATCACGACCGCGGGGTTCCTCACGCCGCAGGGCGCTGCGTCGTTCGGCTGGTTCGCCTATGCGCCGTTGTCGACCACCACCTACAGTCCAGGGCTCGGTGGTGACCTATGGGTGTTCGGCCTCGCCCTGGCGGGCTTCGGAACGATCCTCGGTGCGGTCAACTTCATCACCACGATCATCACGATGCGCGCCCCGGGCATGACCATGTTCCGGATGCCGATCTTCACCTGGAACACGCTGGTCACCAGCCTCCTGGTGCTGATGGCGTTCCCGCCGCTCGCCGCCGCGCTGTTCGCGCTGGGCGCCGACCGGCGTCTTGGCGCACAGATCTTCAACCCGGAGAACGGCGGTGCCATCCTCTGGCAGCACCTGTTCTGGTTCTTCGGTCACCCCGAGGTCTACATCATCGCGCTGCCGTTCTTCGGCATCGTCACCGAGATCCTGCCGGTGTTCAGCCGCAAGCCGATCTTCGGCTACACGGGTCTGGTCTACGCGACCATCGCCATCGCCGCGCTGTCGGTGACCGTCTGGGCCCACCACATGTACGTGACCGGCGCGGTCATGCTGCCGTTCTTCGCGTTCATGACGATGCTCATTGCGGTACCGACCGGTGTGAAGTTCTTCAACTGGATCGGCACGATGTGGCGAGGGAAGCTCACGTTCGAGACACCGATGCTGTGGAGCATCGGGTTCCTCGTGACCTTCCTCTTCGGTGGCCTGACCGGCATCATCCTGTCGAGCCCCGCCCTGGACTTCCAGCTGTCCGACTCGTACTTCGTGGTGGCGCACTTCCACTACGTCGTCTTCGGCACGGTCGTCTTCGCGATGTTCGCGGGCTTCTACTTCTGGTGGCCCAAGTTCACCGGCCGCATGCTGAGCGAGCGCCTGGGCAAGCTGCACTTCTGGCTGCTCTTCATCGGCTTCCACACCACGTTCCTCATCCAGCACTGGCTGGGCGTCGAGGGCATGCCACGCCGGTACGCGGACTACATGCCGCAGGAGGGCTTCACCTGGGAGAACCAGGTCTCCACGATCGGTGCGTTCATCCTCGCCGCGTCGACCCTGCCGTTCCTCTGGAACGTCTACGTCACCTGGCGCAAGGCACCGATGGTCACCGTCGACGACCCGTGGGGCTACGGCCGCTCGCTCGAGTGGGCCACGTCCTGCCCGCCGCCGCGGCACAACTTCACGTCGCTCCCGCGCATCCGCTCGGAGTCGCCGGCCTTCGACCTGCACCACCCGGAGGTCGTGGCGATGGAGCACCCCGAGTACAACCGGGGCGTCCTCGACAACATCTACGGCGAGGCGGACCGGCGCGGCCAGGACACGCAGGCGCAGCAGCGCGCTGCGGACGGCGGCGGCACACCGCAGCAGAGCAGCACGACGGTCGTTGACACGCCGGACGAGGAGACCGACAAATGAAGATCGAGGCCCGACTGTTCCTCTGGGGAACCCCCTTCTTCGTCCTGGCCGGCGTGGTGTACGGGTACATGACCGACTGGCAGGAGCCCGTCGGGTACCTGGGCATGCCGCTGGTCGGCGGCCTGGTGGCGATGATCGGGGCGTACCTGGCCCTGACGGCCCGGCGCATCGACGCTCGTCCTGAGGACAACCCGAACGGCAACATCGAGGACGCCGCAGGCGACCAGGGCGTGTACGCGCCCTGGAGCTGGTGGCCGCTGGCGATCGCCGGCTCCGCCGCGATCTGCTTCCTCGGCCTGGCCGTGGGCTGGTGGGTGTTCTACATCGGCTTCTGCGCGGCGGTGATCGCGCTCGTGGGCTGGGTGTTCGAGTACTCGAGCGGTATCCACTCGCACTGACACCGGTACCGGCTGACGCTGGACCGGCTGAGCAGAGAGGCCGGTCGGTGTGCCCCGTGGGCGCACCGACCGGCCTTTCTCGTCCGCCTGGCCGAAATTCACCCGCAGCTTCACCCGTCTCGGGTACCGCGCACTGCGATCGGCTGATTGGATCGAAGGTCGTCAACCGGACACGGGTGCGCCCAGAGCATCCACGGTGGCGGAACGAGAGAGGTACGTCGTGCGAATTTCTCAGAGGATCGTGTCGCTCGCGGGCGCCGGACTGCTGACAGTCGGCCTGGCGGGTTGTGGCGCGGCGGCCGACGACACTGCGTCCGACGCAGGGTCGGGCACTGCGTCCGACACTGCGTCGGACACTGCGTCCGAGCCGGCGTCGGCCGAGATCACACAGGCGACGTTCGTGGAGCGCGTCGGAGCCGCACAGGAGACCGCGACCACGATGCACATCGAGTCGTCCTACAGCGGTGCGCTGGCCGAGGCCGGGGGGATGGCCGGCGGAACCATCCCGATGGACGTGGACGCCAGCGACCCGGAGTCGCCCCGGATGTCGATGTCGATGGACGTCGAGGGCATGGAGCTCTCGATGATCCTCGTGGACAAGACCTATTACATCTCGATGGGCGAGCTCACCCAGGGCAAGTACATCGAGGCCACCGAGGAAGAGCTGATGAGCGACCCCTCGATGGGCTCGTTCCAGGCGATGGCCGACGCGCCGGACCCCAAGGCGCAGCTGGAGGGCTTCCAGGACGCCATCGTGTCGTTCGAGGAGAGCGGGACGGACACCGTCGGCGGGGCCGAGGTGGACCTGTACACCCTCGTCCTGGACCCCGCCAAGGTGACCGGTCCGCAGGTCGAGCAGCTGGACCCCGAGATGCTTGACGCGCTGGGCGAGATGACCGTCGTCTACGCGCTGGACGAGGCCGACCGCCCGGCACGCGTGGAGGTCACCATGACCGTCGAAGGGCAGGAGCTCGTCTCGACGTCCGAGTTCAGCCGGTGGGGCGAGGACCTCGGTATCGAGGCGCCTCCGGCTGACCAGATCGTCGAGCAGTGACCGGACCGCGATGACCGCAGGGGCCGGGCATCCGATGGGTGCCCGGCTCCTGCGGGGTTGTCAGCGGCTGGCAGCGACCCAGCGGTCCAGCACGGCCTGTGCGGAGCCCGAGTCGACGGCCTGCGCCGCCAGCCCGATCCCGGCGGTGAGGCGCTCCACGAGCGTCCCGGAGCCGGTACCGGGCAGCGTGCCGTCGGCGACGAGCCCGGACGCCGCGTTGAGCAGCACGGTCTCGCGGACGGGCCCGTCCTGGCCGGCGAGGACGGCGCGGGCGACCCCGGCGTTGTAGGCGGCGTCGTGGCCGCGCAGGTCCTCGACCTTGATGCGCGTGAGGCCGAGGTCGGCGGCAGGGTCCAGGCGGTGCTCGACGACCGTGCCGCCCTCGGTGCCGGGGAGTACCTCCCACACGGTGGCGCCCGCCGTGGCGGCGAGCTCGTCCAGGCCCTCGTCGCCCCGGAACACGAGCGCGGACTTGCCGCGCTCGGCGAACACGCCGGCCATCAGCGGCGCCATCCGGGCGTCGGCACAGCCGACGGCGGCTGCGCGCGGCTGCGCCGGGTTGGTGAGGGGACCCAGGAAGTTGAACGCCGTCGGTACCCCCAGCTCCCGGCGGGTCTGGCCCGCGTGCCGCATGGACGGGTGGAACGCGGCGGCGAAGCAGAAGGTGATGCCCGCCTCGCGGGCGATCCGCGCCACCCGCTCCGGCGTGTGGTCCAGCCGGATGCCGAGCTCCTCCAGCACGTCCGCGCTGCCCGACGACGACGACGCCGCCCGGTTGCCGTGCTTGACCACCTGCAGGCCCGCACCCGCGATGACCACGGACGCCATCGTCGAGATGTTCACGGTGTGCGCGCGGTCGCCGCCGGTGCCGACGATGTCGACGGACGGGCCCGGCACGTCGATCCGGGTCGCGTGCCGGACCATCGAGTCGGTCAGGCCGGCGAGCTCCTCGACGGTCTCACCCTTGGCGCGCAGCGCCACGAGGAACCCGCCGAGCTGGACGGGGGAGACCTCGCCAGTCATCACCTGGTCCATCGCCCAGCCGGCCTCAGCCTGGCTCAGATCGAACCCGGTGATCAGCCCGGCGAGCAGGCCGGACCACGTGGGTGCCTCGAGGTTCACGCGGGACCCGCCAGGAGCTTCGCGACTGCCTCCTGGACCTTGATGGCGTCGAGGGGGCGCGCGACCACGCCGTCGGCCAGGGACCAGGAGGCGAGCCACGCGTCCTCCGGGCGGCCGGTGAGGATCAGCACCGGCGGGCACTCGTAGATCTCGTTCTTGAGCTGACGGCACAGGCCCATGCCGCCCGTCTGGTCGGCCTCACCGTCGAGGACGAGCAGGTCCCACTTCTCGTTGTCGGCCTTGTCCACCACCGTGGCGGGGGTCGCGACCTCGGTCCACTCGATGTCAGGCGCACCTGCGTGCAGGCGCGGGCCGACGGCGAGTCGCACCTGCTCACGCACAGTGCGGTCGTCGCTGTACAGGAGGACTCGCGGGTTCGACGTCGCTCCACCGGACGCTCTGTCGGACGCTCTGTCGGACTCGATACCGCTCGTACCTGCGCTGGTCACATCCGTCGTCATGCCGGTCATGCGTCGATCGTGGCACAGTCCCCGCTCGCACGGCAGATTTGTCCGCGCTCTTTTCATGGCACTCTGCCGAATGGCGTCAGCAAGAGACGTCGCAGGTAGGGCGTTGGAAGGACTTTGTGAGATTCGACGCGAGCGCCCGGGGCGCTTCGGCGTTCGGGACGCTCCAACGTCGGCCATAATGGCTGTCGTGTCGACCGCAACGGCTGCAGCCAACCCCACGCACCAGCACGTGACAGTCAATCGTCCGAACCCGGTCTCGGTCGGGACGATCGTCTGGCTCGCGAGCGAGCTCATGTTCTTCGCAGCGCTCTTCGCCATGTACTTCACGGTCCGGCAGACCATGCCGGCCGAGGAGTGGGCGCTGCAGGCGGACAAGCTGAACATCACCTTCTCGACGATCAACACGATCGTCCTGGTGCTGTCCTCCTTCACCTGCCAGTGGGCGGTCTTCAAGGCTGAGCAGTTCAAGCCGTCGCGCTCCGGGAAGCTCTACCAGTTCTGGACGTGGGGCATGCAGGAGTGGCTCACGATGACCTACGTGATGGGTGCGTTCTTCATCGGCGGCCAGATCTTCGAGTACGCCGAGCTGGTCGGGCACGGCCTGACGATCTCGTCCAGCGCGTACGGCTCGGTCTTCTACATGACCACCGGCTTCCACGGCCTCCACGTGCTCGGCGGTCTGATCGCATTCCTCTTCGTGCTCGGCCGCTCCTTCGCCGCCAAGCGCTTCGGTCACCACGAGGCCACCACCACGATCGTCACGTCCTACTACTGGCACTTCGTCGACGTAGTGTGGATCGCGCTGTTCGCGGTGATCTACCTGCTGCAGTGACCCCGTAGCGACCACGCCCCCTGGCGTGTGTCGGCGTGGCCCGTGCGGTGGCATAGGTTCATAACAGAGAAGCTCAAACACTCACAGCGAGACGAGGACATTTTCGTGAAGGCACTCGCCGCCCGCAGGCACCACCGGTTGGCTCCGGTCGTGCTTCTGCTGCTGGCGCTGCTGACCACGGGCGGCGTCTACGCCGCCCTGGCTCCGAGTACGGCTCAGGCCGAGACCGTCAGCACCGCGGACATCGAGACCGGTAAGAAGTTGTTCCAGGCCAACTGCGCGACGTGCCACGGCTCGAACGCGGAAGGTACCGACGGCGTGCCGTCCCTGGTCGGCGTCGGCGCAGCTGCCGTCGACTTCCAGGTGTCGACCGGGCGGATGCCGATGCAGATGAACGGCCCGCAGGCCGAGGCCAAGCCGCCGCAGTTCGGCGAGGAGGACACCGCGGCCCTGGCCGCGTACGTCGCCTCGCTGGGCGCCGGCCCTGCCATCCCCACGGACGAGCAGGTGGACGCCTCGAAGGGTGACCCGTCCAACGGCATGGCCCTGTTCCGGACGAACTGCGCCATGTGCCACAACGCGGTGGGCGCCGGCGGTGCTCTTTCGGAGGGCAAGTTCGCGCCTCCGCTGTGGGACACGTCCGAGCGGAACCTCTACCAGGCGATGCTCACCGGTCCGCAGTCGATGCCCGTGTTCAACGACGCGAACATCAACCCCGAGGAGAAGCGCGACATCATCTCCTTCCTCGTCGAGCAGCGCGACGGTTCGGCCGGCGGCGCCTCACTCGGTGCTCTCGGACCGGTGTCCGAGGGTCTGTGGGCGTTCGTGGTCGGCATGGGCCTGCTCATCGGCGCAGCGGTGTGGATCGGAGCGAAGTCCTCGTGAGCGAGAACCAGAACGAGAACCAGAAGGACCTGGGCAACACCTCCGCCGACGTGACGGTGTCCCAGGAGACGGGCACCGCCGTCGGGCCCGCGGAGCGGTTCCAGGACCCGGGCGTCCCGGAGCACAAGAAGCGCCTCACCGACACGGACCCCCGTGCCGCCAAGCGCGCGGAGCGGACAGTGACTCTCCTGTTCGTCCTGTCGATCCTCGGCACGATCGGCTCGATCGTCGCCTACATGATGGTCCCGCCGGACGGCACGGCGGCCGGCGTCCGGCTGTCGACCCTGCTGCTGGGCCTCGGTCTCGCGGTGTCGCTGCTCGGCATCGGCATCGCAGGCATCCACTGGGCCAAGGCGCTCATGGGTGACCACGAGTACGTGCAGGAGCGCCACACGCTCGCGACGCAGGGCGAGGACCGCGAGACCGCGATCAACGACCTGAACGAGGGCCTCGCGGACTCGGGCGTCGTCGGCCGCCGCGGCATGCTCAAGGGCGCGTTCTTCGGTGCCCTGGCGCTGTTCCCGCTCGCCATCGCCGTGCCGCTGATCGGCTCGGTGGGCGGTGACTGGAACATCTCCAAGTTCAAGCACACGATGTGGAAGCGCGGCATGCGCCTCGCGATCGACCCGTCAGGTCGTCCCATCAAGGCCACCGACGTCACGGTGGGCTCGGTGTTCCACGTGGTCCCGGAGACCACCGAGGCATACCGCGAGACGCACGAGTGGATCACGGAAAAGTCGAAGGCCGTGGTCCTGATGGTGCGCCTCAACCCGGAGGACCTCCGGACCGACCAGTCGCCCGAGGGCGAGGACTGGTCGTACGAGGGCATCGTCGCCTACTCGAAGATCTGCACGCACGTGGGCTGCCCGGTGGCGCTCTACGAGCAGCAGACGCACCACCTCCTGTGCCCCTGCCACCAGTCGACGTTCGACATCGCGGACAGCGCGAAGGTCGTCTTCGGCCCGGCCAACCGCCGGCTGCCGCAGCTGCCGATCACCGTTGACGACGAGGGCTACCTCGTGGCGCAGGACGACTTCGCCGAGCCCATCGGCCCGAGCTTCTGGGAGCGACTGAAGTGAGCACCGCGACCCACGACACCAAGCATGAGGCGCCGGCCAAGCCGACGACGCCCGCCGGCAAGGCGGCCGACTACCTCGACCAGCGCACCTCGATCGGCGTCGCCGTCAAGGAGTTCGCGCGCAAGATCTTCCCGGACCACTGGTCCTTCATGCTCGGCGAGATCGCACTGTTCTCGTTCGTGGTCCTGATCGCCTCGGGCTTCTTCCTGACGATGTTCTTCGAACCGTCGATGGCGCTCACGACCTACGAGAACGAGCACCCGGCCAACATGCACGGGCAGCTGATGTCCGTGGCGTTCGCCTCGACCCTCGAAATGTCGTTCGAGGTGCGCGGCGGGCTGCTGATGCGGCAGATCCACCACTGGGCCGCGCTGATCTTCATGGCGTCGATCGTGGTGCACATGATGCGCGTGTTCTTCACCGGTGCATTCCGCAAGCCCCGCGAGATCAACTGGATCGTCGGCATCGTCCTGATGATCCTGGGCCTCGCCGCCGGCTTCACCGGCTACTCGCTGCCTGACGACGTGCTGAGCGGCAACGGTCTGCGCATCACCGACGGCGTGATCAAGTCGATCCCGCTGATCGGCTCGCCCCTGTCGTACTTCGTCTTCGGCGGCGAGTTCCCGGGCCACCACATCGTGCCCCGGCTGTTCACGCTGCACATCTTCGTGATCCCGGGCATCCTGCTGGCCCTCATCGCGCTGCACCTGTTCCTCATGGTGCTGCAGAAGCACACGCAGTTCCCGGGCGGTGGCCGTACCGACAAGAACGTGGTCGGCTACCCGGCGTTGCCGGTGTACGTCGCCAAGATGACCGGCAACTTCTTCATCGTCGCCGGCGTGCTGACCCTGATGGGCGCCACGATGGCGATCAACAACGTGTGGAACTACGGGCCGTACGACCCGTCGCCCGTGTCCGCCGGTGCCCAGCCGGACTGGTACATGCTGTTCCTGGAGGGCTCCCTGCGCCTGATGCCCGGCGCGGGCACGGAGTGGGTCATCGCCGGGTACACGCTCCCGTTGAACGTCCTGGTGCCCGCCGTGGTCATCCCCGGCATCCTGTTCACGTTCCTGATCGTCTACCCGTTCCTCGAGGCGCGGGTGACGAACGACGACAAGGAGCACCACGTGCTGGACCGGCCGCGCAACAAGCCGGTGCGCACGGCCCTGGGTGTCGCGTTCCTGGCGGCGTTCATCATCCTGGCGCTTGCCGGGTCGAACGACCTCATCGCCACGCACTTCGCGTTGTCGATCAATGCGATCACCTGGGTGTTCCGTGTCCTGTTCTTCGTCGGGCCGGTGTTCGCGTACTACATCACCAAGCGCATCTGCCTCGGGCTGCAGCGCAAGGATCGCGAGCTGGTGCTGCACGGCCACGAGTCCGGCCGGATCGTGCGCCACGCGAACGGCGAGTACGTCGAGGTCCACACTCCGCTCGACGAGCAGGAGCGCTGGCTGCGCGTCAACTACGAGGCGCCCGCTCCGCTGGCGATCGCCCCGAAGACCGACGCGCGGGGGGTCAAGCGCAAGGGCTACGGCTCCGACAAGCGGTGGCACGGACTGTCTCGGTTCTTCTACGAGGACCGCGTGGCACCTGTCACCCCGGCGGAGGTCGAGGCCGCGCACTCGCACGGCGAGCACGACCAGCTGAACGGCTCCGAGCGCCAGGCCGTCGAGGCCGGCGCGGGAACCACCTCGCGGGAGCACTGAGCGACCTGCGACACCAAGCGATGGCCTGTGTCTCCCGGTCCGCGACTGCGGCCGGGGACACGGGCCATTGCCGTCCCGGCGGGCACCACTCGGCGCGCGACCAGGACGGCGTCTTCCCCCCGCACACCGTCCGGTGTGCGGCCCCATCCTGGAGGTACCTCAGCAATGGCTGTCTACACGCTCCCTGACCTGACCTACGACTACGCCGCGCTCGAGCCGCACATCTCGGGCAAGATCATGGAGCTGCACCACTCCAAGCACCACGCGACGTACGTCAAGGGCGCGAACACTGCCCTCGAGCAGCTCGAGGAGGCCCGCGAGACGGGCAACCTGGGCGGCGTCAACAAGATCGAGAAGGACCTCGCGTTCAACCTCGGTGGTCACATCAACCACTCGATCTTCTGGACGAACATGGCGCCGGAAGCCGGTGGCGAGCCGACCGGTGACATCGCCGCCGCGATCGACGAGCACTTCGGCTCGTTCGAGAAGTTCAAGGCGCACTTCACCGCCGTTGCCGCCGGGGTGCAGGGTTCCGGCTGGGCCGTCCTGGCCTGGGACTCCATCGGTCAGAAGCTGGTCGTCGTGCAGCTGTTCGACCAGCAGGGCAACATCCCCTTCGCGCTCACCCCGGTCCTGATGCTGGACTGCTGGGAGCACGCCTACTACATCGACTACCTGAACGTGCGCCCGGACTACATCAAGGCCTGGTGGAACCTCGTGTCCTGGAGCAACGTCTCCGAGCGCCTGGGCCGGGCCAAGACGCAGACCGCGGGCCTCATCGTCCCGTCGGCCTGACCGGCTGACCGGCTGACCAGATTCGGCGCACCCCGGGGACAAGATCCCGAGGGTGCGCCGGATCTGTCGTGTCACGGATCGGGCCGCCAATTCGTCATCCGGGTGGAAAGCAGCACCTGGCACGGTGTCTACTGGGTCTACTGGCAGGGCACGTGTCCCCTATCCCAGGAGTGATGGCGTGGCAAAGCAGCAGCGTCCGACCGGCGTCGGCAAGGCCGCCGACTATCTGGACCAGCGCACGAGCATCGGTGTGCTGGTCAAGGAGTTCGCGCGCAAGGTGTTCCCCGACCACTGGTCCTTCATGCTCGGCGAGATCGCCCTTTTCTCGTTCGTCGTGCTGATCGCGTCGGGCTTCTTCCTGACGATGTTCTTCGAGCCGTCCATGGCCCTGGTGCGCTACGAGGGGGAGCACCCGCCGTCCATGGAGGGCCAGCTCATGTCGGCGGCGTTCAGCTCCACCGTCGAGATGTCGTTCGAGGTGCGCGGTGGTCTGCTGATGCGGCAGATCCACCACTGGGCCGCGCTGATCTTCGTGTTCTCGATAGTGATCCACATGTTCCGGATCTTCTTCACCGGCGCCTTCCGCAAGCCGCGTGAGGTCAACTGGCTCGTCGGCGCCGTCATGCTGATCCTCGCGCTCGCTGCCGGGTTCACCGGCTACTCGCTGCCGGACGACGTGCTGTCCGGCAACGGGCTGCGCATCATCGACGGCGTGGTCAAGTCGATCCCGGTGATCGGCTCCTGGCTGTCGATCCTGGTGTTCGGCGGCGAGTTCCCCGGCCACCACATCATCCCGCGGCTCTTCACCCTGCACATCTTCGTGATCCCTGGCCTGCTGATCGCTCTGATCGCCCTGCACCTGTTCCTCATGGTGCTGCAGAAGCACACCCAGTACCCGGGCGGTGGCCGCACCGACAAGAACGTGGTGGGCTACCCGGCGCTGCCGGTGTACGTGGCCAAGATGACGGGTAACTTCTTCATCATCGCGGGCGTGCTGACCCTGATGGGCGGCACGATGGCGATCAACAACGTGTGGAACTACGGACCGTACGATCCGTCGCCCGTCTCGGCGGGTACGCAGCCGGACTGGTACATCCTGTTCGTCGACGGCGCCCTGCGCCTCATGCCCGGGCAGGGCTGGGAGTGGGTCATCGGTGGCTACACCCTGAGCATGAACCTGATCATTCCTGCCCTGGTGGTGCCGGGCATCCTCTTCACGCTGCTGTTCGGGTGGCCGTTCCTCGAGGCCAAGGTCACCGGCGACCACCGGGAGCACCACGTGCTGGACCGGCCCCGCAACCGGCCGACGCGCACCGGGATGGGCGTGGCGATCATCGTCGCGTTCGTGGTGTGCGCCCTGGCCGCGACGAACGACCTCATCGCCACGCACTTCTCGCTCGACATCTTCGCGATCACCTGGGCCCTGCGCGTGCTCGTGTTCGTGGGGCCGGTCTTCGCGTTCTGGATCACCAAACGCGTGTGCCTCGGGCTGCAGCGCAAGGACCGTGAGGTGGTGCTGCACGGGCACGAGTCCGGCCGTATCGTGCGGTTCGCCAACGGCGAGTACATCGAGGTGCACACGCCGCTCGACGAGGAGGACCGCTGGCTGCGCGTCAACTATGAGTCGCCGGCGCCGCTGGAGATCCAGCCCCGCACGGACGGGCGTGGTGTGCGGCGCCCTGGCTACAGGTCCGACCGGCGCTGGCAGAAGGTGTCCCGGTTCTTCTACGAGGACCGGGTGTCACCTGTCACGCCTGCCGAGCTCGAGGCCGCGCACGCGCACGGCAGGCACGACGGGGTCGAGCCAGGCCGGCACGGCCAGATCGAGCCGGAGGCGCCGACCGGCGCCGGCGCCTCCGTCGGCGGGCAGCGGAACAGCGAGTAGGCGCGTCGTCGTCGGGCTGGTCGACGAGGAGTCAGTCGTCGAGCCCGAGGGCGAACGCCTGCTCCAGGTCCGCCTTGGAGAACGCGCGGAACGCTATGAGGGTCTCGGTGTTCTGCACACCGGGCACCTTGTTCACCGTGTCGGACACGACACCGGCGAGCTGCTCGTGCTCGGGTACGCGGACGATGGCGACAAGGTCGGTCTTGCCCGTCACGGAGAAGACCTCGCTCACTCCGTCGATGTTCGCGACCTCCTGCGCGACCTCGGGGATGCGGGACGTCTCGGCGTCGATGAGGACGATCGCGGTCAGCATGCCGCCATCGTATCCAGGCGTGGGCGGAATATGAGCGAGCACGGTCCGGCGGGGCCGGAAGATCAGAATCGGTCCTGTGGATAACTGATCGGCGGCGGCCCCAGGGACAAGGATCGGGTGATGAACATGGCCGAGGCGATCAGGAAGTCAGCGGACCTGAAAGAGCGACTGCTCGCATACGCAGGGACCCCGGGATTCGTGCGACGGATCGAACGAGAGCGGATCAGGGGGGCGGGGCTCGGTATGCGCTCGGGCACGGACCCGGGCCGGGCATGGGCGCTGGCTGCCGAGGCCGCGATCTTCGGTCCGGCAGAGCCTGGACGTCTCACGCTGCTGGAGCGGTACCTCAGGCACGGCCGCGACCTGTCGGACGGCGACCGGGACCTGCTCGAGTCGTGGCGCACGGCGAGTGTCACGGGAGTCTTCCGGGTGGTGCGGTCCGAGCGCGACTCGGTGGTGCTGCACAACCTGATCGACGGCCTGGACTACCGGGTGTACTCCAACGTGTCCGACGACGCGGTGCGGGCTGCGCTGTTCCGGCGCTTCGACGTCGGATCGTTCGTACGGGGCAGCGTCCTGCCCGTACTGGACGCGTGGGTGTTCAACGGGGAGACCTGCCGCCTACCTGCTCAGGGTGAGGGGTCGGAGATCGTCTCGGCGCAGGCGCTGCAGCTGGTGCGGGCGCGGCCCGACCTGCCTTTGCGGAACCCGGCGAAGGCTGAGCGGGCACGCGAGATCGTGGCACGCAACCATGAACTGTTCGTCAAGTGGTGCGACGGCGAGACCTACGCCGGTGGCGGTCCTCAGGACATCGTCGACGAGTTCGGCTGGTTCTGCGCCGACCTTCCCGGCCACGGCACCGAGTTCCTGCTCGGCGTGGTGGAGGACGAGATCGCTGGTCTGGAGCGGGGCCTCGAAGCATTGGAGGACGAAGAGAACTGGGAGGCTCTGGTCGATCCGCCAGAGGTCGGGTTGGCGCACCATCCCGTGCGTGGCCTGCACCTGGTCTGGGAGTACTCGCTGGCGTTCGCGCCGCTCGACGAGCGGGAGCAACCCCTGATCCAATGGCCGCCCGGTCGGCAGGCCGAGCTGCTTCGGGCCGCTCTCGACTCCGACATCCCGTCGGCCGCGATCGAGCTGCTCGTTGGCTACACCAAGGATCCTGACGAGTTGTTCGGTCAGGCGCTGGAGCGTCCGGGCTTCCGATGGGAGCGGGACTGGCCGGGCGTCGTTCGCGACCGGGAGCCCGGGGTGGATCAGGGGCTGCCGGGGGTGGTGATGCTGCCGGAGCGGCCGTAGGTGAGCGAGGGCCAGTACGGGAGCCGGTCAGGACACCGCCATCTCCACCCGCACCCGGTCCGACGCCCACGCGAGGTCCGCGTGGGCACCCGCCGCGCGTACCGGGCAGGCCCACGTGTCGCTGATGTGCACCAGCCGCACACCGGGGGAGTCGAGCCACGCGATCAGCAGGTCGGTCTCCTCCGGGTGTGCGGCGGGCGCCGGCGGAACCGGGGGGTCGACGTGCTCCGCCGTCGTGCGCAGCGCGGCGACCAGGGGGAGGGGGTTCGCATCGGGTGCGGAGACGTCGGTGGCGGCCAGCCGGCCGTGCTTGATCACGACGACCTCCCAGCCGCCCGGCTTGCCCGGTGCGTCACCGATGCCGGAGGGACGGGCCGCCACGAGCTCGGCGCACGCCGCCAGCGGTCCCAGCTTCTGCGCCCGGTGGGCACCCGAGACGAAGGCGCGCAGCCGCCGGGTGACCTCGCCCGCCTCCTCGTACCGCTCCTGGTGGGCGAGCGTGGCGATCCGGTCGGAGAGCGCACGCACCACCGGGGACGGATCACCGGTGAGGGCGCCGCGGGCGGCGTCGGCCACCTGCTCGTACGACGTGTCGGGACCCTCCGTCGCGACGCACGGCGCCGAGCAACGGCCCATGCCCGCCAGGGCGCAGGGGCTTCCCGCCTTCCGGGAGACGAGCGGTATGCGCGCGGTGCACTGGCGGATGTCGAGGGCGTCGTGCAGGGCGTGGACTGCGTCTTGCGCGGTCCGCCGGGACGCGAACGGGCCGATGTGGGCGGTGCCCGCCACCACGCCGCCCACGATCGAGAGCCGAGGGTAGGCCTCGTCGGTGAGGCGCACCCAGGAGTGTCGCTCCGGGTACTTCGAGCGCCGGTTGTAGCGCGGGGCGTGCTCAGTGATGAGTCGCAGCTCGCGCACCTGGGCCTCCAGCGGGGTGGCGCACGCTACCGGTGTGACCCGCTCGGCGATGCGCACCATCTCCGTGATCCGCTTCCGCTTCTCAGCGGCGGTGAAGTACGAGCGCACGCGCTTGCGGATGTTGACGGACGTACCGACGTACAGGACCTCGTCGCCCGGGCCGCGGAACAGGTAGACACCCGGCGCGTCCGGCAGGTCGTCGGCGAGGTGTCGCTTGCGGCGCACCTCGGGCGGCACGGGGTCCGCGGCCGTCGCCAGGTCCTCGAGGTGCGTGACACCCATCGGGGCGAGCCGGTCGAAGAGGGCGTGCAGGACGTCGACGGTCGCACGCGCGTCCGCCAGCGCGCGGTGGTCGGGGGAGACGCTCGCACGGAACAGGCGCGCGAGCGTCGACAGCTTGTGGTTGGGCGCCTCGTCACGGGTGACCAGGCGCCGGGCCAGGGGCACCGTGTCCACGACGTCGAAACCCGGCCACTCGTAGTCGAGCCGTGCGCACATGGCCTTGAGGAAGCCCACGTCGAACGGTGCGTTGTGCGCCACCAGCACCGTGTCGCGCGCGAACTCCAGGAAGCTCGGCAGCACCAGCGCGATGTCCGGCGCGGTGGCGACCATGGCGTTGGTGATGCCGGTCAGGCGCGCGATGAACGCGGGGACGGGCTGCCCAGGGTTCACGAGCGACTGGAACTCGCCCAGCACTTCGCCGCCGCGCACCTTCACGGCCCCGATCTCGGTGATGCCGCCCTCGGTGGCGTTCGTCCCGGTGGTCTCGAGGTCCACCACCACGAAGGTCACGTCCCGCAGCGGTGTGCCGAACTCCTCGAAGGTGGCCTGGTAGGCGGACGCGGTGGTGCTCACGCGAGGCACGCTAGCGGCACTGACTGACACTCCCGCCCACCGACCTCGTTGAGTGCTGGGTATCTGTGGGAAATCAGCCCGTGGGCCCACAAATAGCCAGCACTCAACGGGTCAGGTCCAGGTGTCGCCCGTCAGCTGCTCGTAGATCTCGATGTAGCGGGCGCGGGTCTCCGCGACGACGTCGGCCGGGATCTCCGGGCCGGGGTACGTGCGGTCCCAACCGGTGAGGGTCGAGGACCAGTCGCGCACGAACTGCTTGTCGTAGGACCACTGCCCGCGGCCGGTCTGGTACTCGCTCGCCTTCCAGAAGCGCGAGGAGTCCGGGGTGAGCACCTCGTCGGCCAGCGTCAGCACGCCGTCGGCGTCGGTCCCGAACTCGAACTTCGTGTCCGCGATCAGGACGCCGCGCTCGCGGGCGATCTCGGCGCCGCGGTCGTAGATCTCCAGCGAGAGGTCCCGCAGCCGGTTCGTCGTCTCCTCGCCCAGGTCCTTGGCGATCTCCTCGACGGAGATGTACTCGTCGTGGCCCTCGTCCGCCTTGGTCGACGGCGTGAAGACGGGTCGCGGCAGCCGGTCGGCCTCCACCAGGCCGGGCGGGAACGCGACACCGGACACGCTGCCCGTCTCGCGGTAGCTCTCCAGGCCCCCGCCCGCGAGGTAGCCGCGCACTATGCACTCGACCGGGACGATCTCCAGGCGCTTGCAGCGGACCGCGCGGCCCTGCCACTCCTCGGGAACGTCCTCGCTGATCACGTGGTTGGGCACCAGGTCGGCGAACTGACGGAACCACCAGAGCGAGATCTGGGTGAGGATCGCGCCCTTGTCGGGTACCGGCGTCGGCAGCACGACGTCGTAGACCGACACGCGGTCGGAAGCCACCAGAATCACATCGTCGCCGTCCGCGTAGACCTCGCGAACCTTGCCCTTACGGATCAGTTCCACGCGGCCAAGGTTAACCGGTGCGCAGGGGGTGTCCCGGCCAGGGTGGGCGCTACGAGAACGGGTTGAAGACGGTGACGCCGGTATCCGCGAAGTCCTTCTCGTTGCGGGTAGCGACGGTGAGCCCGTGTTCGATGGCTGTCGCGGCGAGGAGTGAATCGATGGCGGGGAACGTCCGCGCGAAGTTGATCTCGCCCCAGCGGGTGGCGATCTCCGTCGTGACCGGCAGGATTCGATCCTCGTAGGTCTGCTCCAGCTGCGAGACCCAGTCGTCCAGCGTGCGGGCCCTGGCCGGGGCCTTGCGCGCGAGCATCCGGATTCCCCGGCGGAGCTCGCCGATCGTGAGTACCGAGAGCGAGATCTGTTCGGTCCGTAGGTGCGCCAGCCAGGTACTCACCTGTCGGTCTGGTTCGCGCTTGCGCACCTCGGAGATCACGTTCGTGTCGAGGAGGAAGTTCATACGAGCCCATCGACATCGACGTCGCGAACGGTGGAATGGTCTCGCTCTACGACCAGGTCGTCGTCGGTAGGGCCGTGCACCAGGAAGTTACCGAGCTCGATCCGGGGTGTCGCGAGCTGGTGGTACAACTCGATGCCGATGACGACAGCGACCTCTTCGCCGTGCCGCGTGATGGTCTGAGGCCCGTCCACGAGCGCCTCCCGGAGTACTTCACTGAACCGCTGTTTCGCCTCTTGTACCTGCCATGCCGACATGGGCACACCTCCTGTCATCTGGACAGTCTAGACAGAAATGCCGGGGTGCGCCAGGTTGATGCGTTTGGGTCGGTGTCGGCCAGGGCGTCGCCGCCCCAAGGGTCCTCAGCTGCCGTCCAGGTCCAGCACGGCGTACCCGTGGCCCTCGAGGTGCACGATGTCGGCCCAGCCCGCACGCGGCTCGGCCCGGTAGCCGCGGGTGACGAGCTCCCGGGCGCTCGCCGCGCCGTCGAGCGGCAGCTGCACCGCTGCCCTGCCCGGGTTGAGCACGACCGCGAGCGTTCCACCCCTGAGGTACACCATGGGGTAGGCCGTGGCGAGCACCTCGACGGGCGACTCGACGTCGAGACGGTGGTCGCCGTGCCGCAGCGCGATCAGCTCGCGCACCAGGTGCAGCAGCGAGTCCTCGTCGCCGAGCTGGCCCGCGACGGTCGGGCGGTCCGGGTCGGGGTCCTGCGGCAGGTACGTGGAGGTGGCAGGGCTGCCGGGGCCCAGCGTGCCGTCGTCGGGGAGGTCACCCCACTGCATCGGGGTGCGCGAGCCCGACCGGTCGTAGGTCGCGCTCAGGCGGGAGCCCTCCAGCGTCGGCGTGCCCGGCACGTACCGCATGCCGATCTCGTCCCCGTAGTAGACGGACGGCATGGCGGGCCAGGTCATCGTGAGCACGTGCCCCACGCGCGCCTGCTCGGCGTCCCGCTCGCCCGCGACCAGGCGCGTGAAGTCGTGGTTCGAGGTCGGCAGACCCACCACCCCGCCACGGCCGGTGGTCGCGATCGCCTCGGCCGCCTCGCGCCACGCACGGGCGAACGTCTCCGCGTCACCGCGCGCGTCGGAGGCGGCCCAGGCCGGGACCTCCGCCCAGGCGGGGTTCACCGTCCCGGCGCTGTTGTTCCACAGGGACCGCATCGGGAGCCCGTTGTCGTCGCCCCCGAACTGGAGGAAGAAATCCGCGTGGAAGCCGGCAGGCACCGACACCCGCGGGTTGCCCCACTCGCTGACCAGCACCCGCCCGGGATACGCGTCGTCCAGCCAGGAGCGCATCTCGCGCCACAGCTTGCCCGTCTCCACGTGCCCTGGATCGTCCTTGACGAGCGAGGACGCCATGTCGACGCGGAAGCCGGCGACGCCGAGGTCGAACCAGTGCGCCATGATCTCGCGCAGCGCGGCGCGGTTGGCCCGCGGGCCGGCGGCGTCGACGGGCTGGCGCCAGGGCTCGGCAGGATCGAGGCGCGCGTAGCCGTAGTTCAGCGCGGGCTGGACCGGGAAGAAGTTCGGCAGGTAGTACCCGCCGCGTGCGCCAAGGCCCGGTTCGAAGCCGTCGACGGGTACGTCGCTCCACACGAACCGGTGATCGTCCGGGTCGTCGGCGGACGCGCGGAACCAGGGGTGCTGGTCCGAGGTGTGGCCCGCCACGAGGTCGAGCAGCACCGAGATGCCGCGGCGTCCGGCCTCCTCGGTGAGCCGCGCCAGGTCGTCGTTCGTGCCGTACCGGGGCGCGATCTGGAAGAAGTCCGCCACGTCGTACCCGGCGTCGGCGAACGGCGAGACGAAGCACGGGCTGATCCAGATCGCGTCCACGCCGAGCCAGGCGAGGTAGTCGAGGCGTCCGGCGATACCGGCGAGATCACCGATCCCGTCGCCGTCCGCGTCCGCGAAGGACTGCGGATAGATCTGGTACAGGACGGTACGACCCAGGCGCGCGGCGAGGTCGACGGCGGGGGAGGTCAACGGTCTGCTCCTTCGTAGGTATGGGGACAGTCTGTTATGCGAGCCATATGAACGCATCCGGCCGCAAGCCCGACATCGTGCCGGTCACTCCCGCCCCACGGCGAATGTCTCCATCGCCATCAGCGGCCGGACGGCTTGCTCCAGGGCACCCGGCGCGACGTAGCGGCGCATCGCGTCGTCGGCCAGCTCGTTGCCGAGCGCGGCCATGATCATGCCCTGGTCGAGCGCCAGGTAGCGCTGGGAGACCTGGCCGCTACGCACCGCTACGGCGTCGTAGAACCCGCCCGGACCGTAGGCGTCGAAGTCCCTGGCGATGCGCCGCAGGTTGGCGACCGCCTCGCCGCGGGCATACCGCAGCGCGAGGAACGAGGCGTGCGGCGTCACGACGCCGTCGCCGTACTCCGTGGGCGCGGGGGAGCCGGCGCGGCAGCCGTCGTACGGCTGGTCGACCCCGGTGCGCTCCTGGTCGGACGTGTACCCGGCGCCGTCGAGCCCGAGCTGGTCGACGCCGTACTCGCGGTACCCGCCGGCCGGGTCGTTGGACGGCGAGAACCCCCAGTACCCGTAGTCCGCCTCCCGCATCCCGTGCTCGATCTGGCCGCGCACGTACAGCGGGTGGTTGCGGCCCCACGAGCGAGGTCCCCACTTCTCCTCGGGGACGAAGAGCGGCACCATCAGCGCCTCGAACATGCTGCCGCCCCAGGTCGGGACCACCCGCATGCCGCGGTACGGCAGCGCGCCCTCGAAGACGTCGACCCCCAGGTACTCCGCCCAATGCCCGGTCGGCCGCGTCTCCGTCCAGTCCCAGTCGCAGGTGTCCGGGAACGTGCGGTACGTGCCGAAGTAGTGCTCCGGCGGGATCTGCCCCTCCGCGATGCCGAGATACGAGGCGATGCGCGGCTCCGTGTTGAACGCGCCGTAGTGGTGGCCGGTGTACCAGACGTCGGTCCCCATGCCGCAGTAGTCCCCGGCGACCGGCGCCGCCTCCTGCGGGTCGGTGTCCCAGAACCCGCCGCGGATCTGGTTCTGGGCCGCGTCGTAGTAGCAGCCGAAGTCCATGCGCTCGCGGACGGCGTCCGCCTCCTCGGCGAGAGCCGGCTCCGCGCGGCTCACCAGGAGCAGCCCGGTGGCCAGCCAGCCGTTGTCGACGCTGGACAGGAACGGCTTGACCGGGTCGCCCGAGCCCGGGAACTCCAGCAGCTTGGCGCCCGTCGCCGGGTCGTACCAGTTGTAGAACATGCCGCTGGGCTCGTGCTGCTCCAGCCCGACGACGGTGTCCAGCGTCGTGGCGAGGCGGCCCCGGGCCTCCCGGTCGCTGATCAGCCCGGTGTCCCGGGCCACCACGGTGCTCCACAGGTACGCGCCGATGTTCGTCGGCGACGTGTACCCGCCGCGGCTGCCGGGGCTCAGGTCGCCGCCGATGTTGTCGTCGGGCAGCCCTGTCTCCTCGACCACGAGCGCGTCGAACGAGCGCCAGGTGTCCGCAGCCCAGGTGCGCAGCAGGCGCCGGTCGTCGCCCCGGCTCGGGCTCGCGTCCTGGCTCGCGCTCGCGCTCGCGCTCGGGCCCGTGGCGCTCGCGGGGACGGTCGTCAGGGCCAGCGCGGCGACGGCGGCCGCCGCGACCAGCGTCCGGTGCTTTCTCATGGTGTGTCTCCCTACGTCGTCGTAGTCAGGACAGGTGCCCGGTGCGGGCGACCCTGCCGAGCCAGGTGAGGCTCGGCTTGGGGGTGCGCTCGAACGTCGTGCGGTCGACGGCGACCAGCCCGAACGTCGGCGCGAAGCCGCTCATCCACTCGTAGTTGTCGAGCAGCGACCAGTGCAGGTACCCCTCCACGTGACAGCCGCCGGTCATCGCCCGGGCCATGCCGGCCAGGGCGTCCCGGGTGTAGTCGACGCGGCGCGCGTCGTCCGCGGTCGCCATGCCGTTCTCGGTGACGATCATCGGCACGCCGCCGGTGATGCGGTGCGTGTACTCGAGGGCCTCACCCAGCGCCTGCGGGTAGTACTCCCAGCCGGTCAGCGTGCGTTCGACGTCGTCGGCGGCGGGCAGCGGCTCGCCGTCCGTCCCGATCACGGTGCGCAGATAGCTCTGCACCCCCACGAAGTCGTCTCCGCGCGCCACCTCGAGAAAGAAGTCCTCGCGCGGGTAGGCGTAGGCGTCCCGGGCGGCCTCGGCCCCGGGGGCGGCCTGGAAGACCTGGTTGGCGATGGTCCAGCCGGCGCGCACGTGCCCGAGCCCGTGCAGGACCTCGACGGCCCGCCGGTGCGCCGTCGCCTGGATCTCGGAGGCTGCCTCGTCGGGTGCGGCCAGCCCGGCGGCGTCGAGGTTGGTGCGCCGGCTCGCGCCGAGCATCATCGAGGTGATGTTGGGCTCGTTGATCGTGACGACGTGCCGCACGTCGCCCAGGATCCGCGTGACGGTCTCGACGTACCGGCTGAACGTGTCCACGGCGTCGGACGCGAACCAGCCGCCGCGCTCCGCGAACCAGCGCGGCAGGGTGAAGTGCAGGAGCGTGACCACCGGGGTCACGCCGGCCGCCAGGCACGTGTCGATCATGCGCCGGTAGTGCGCGAGCTGTGCCCGGGAGATCTCGCCCTCGGCGGGCTCGATGCGCGCCCACTCGATCGAGAAGCGGTAGGCGTTCAGGCCGGCGTCCGCCAGCAGGGTGATGTCCTCGGGATAGCGGTGGTAGCTGTCGACGGCGTCGCCAGAGCTCTCCGCGCACAGCGAACCGGCGGCGTGCTCCTTGGCCCACCAGTCGCTGTTGACGTTGCCCCCTTCGATCTGGTGCGCGGCGGTCGACGCGCCCCACAGGAAGCCGGGCGCGGTGGGCAGCGTGAGCTGTTCGGTCACGAGAGAACTCCTACTTGAGGCCGGTGGTCGAGATGCCCTGCACGATGTGCCGCTGCAGGACGAGGAAGACGATGAGGATGGGCAGCACGATGACCGTCGCACCCGCGACGAGCAGGCCGTACTGCACGGTGTTCTGGCCCGTCGAGTACAGGGCGAGGGCGACGGGCAGCGTGTACCGGTCGGCGGACTGCACCGCGACCAGGGGCCACAGGAAGTTGTTCCAGGAACCGAGGAACGTCAGGATGCCGAGCGTCGCGAGCGCCGGCCGGGTCTGCGGCAGCACGACGGCGAAGAACGTCCGGAACTCACCGGCGCCGTCGACGCGTGCGGCGTCGAGCAGCTCGTCCGGGATGTCGAGCATGAACTGCCGCATCAGGAACACGCCGAACGGCGCCGCCAGGAAGGGCAGGATGAGCGCCGCGTAGGTGTTGATGAGGTCGAGGTTCGCCACCAGCACGAACAGCGGTACGAACGTGACCATGCCTGGGACCATCAGGGTGGCCATGACCAGGGCGAAGAGCGCGCGCCGCCCGGGAAAGTCCAGCTTGGCCAGGGCATAGCCGACCATCGCGCTGAACAGGGCGGACCCGACCGTCACGGCCAGGGCCACGACGACCGAGTTGAGGAAGTACCGCGGGAAGCTCAGGGTGGCGAACAGCTCGGTGTAGTTGGACCACGTCACCTGGTCGGGGAGCAGGGTGGGTGGGAACTGCCGGATCTCGCCCTCTGGCTTGAGCGACGACACGACCATCCAGACGAGCGGCCCGATCGAGGCCGCGAGGCCGATCAGGAGCGCGACGTTGAGGAGGACCGCGCGGGGGGTGCGGCGGCGCGTGCGGGGCGCTTCGACCTGCGCCATCACTTCTCCGTCCTGAGGAGGCGGAACTGGAGGTAGGACAGGATCACGATGGCCACGAACAGCACGTAGCTCATCGCGGCGGACAACCCGTAGTTGCCGAACCCGAACTGGTTGAAGATCTCGTAGGCCACCGAGTTGGTGGCGCCCAGCGGCCCGCCCTGCGTCATGACGAACGGCTCCTCGAAGAACTGCAGGTAGCCGATGCCGGTGATGACCGCGCAGAACAGGAGCGTCGGCCGCAGCAGCGGGACCGTGATCGACCGGAACTGGCGCACCGCGCCGGCCCCGTCGATGGCCGAGGCCTCGTACAGGTCGCGGGGGATGCCCTGCAGCCCGGCCAGCAGGATCACCATCGAGTACCCGACGTTGCGCCAGGTGGCCATCACGATGAGCGACGGCATGGCCCAGGTCTCGTCGGTGAGCCAGCGTGGCCCGTCGATCCCGACCACGCCGAGACCTGAGTTCACGAGCCCGAAGTCGGGCTGTAGCAGGAACCGCCACACGACCGCCACCGCAACGATCGAGGTCACGACGGGGGCGTAGAAGCCCACGCGGAACACCGACCGGAACCACACCAGGCCCGAGTTGAGCAGCACCGCCAGCAGCAGCGCGAGCCCGAGCGTCAGCGGCATGGCCACGCCCACGAAGTAGAGCGTGTTGCCGGCGGCCTGCTGGAACTTCGGGTCGGCGAGGACCGCTACGAAGTTGTCGAACCCCACGAAGTTGACCGCCCAGGGGGTCCGGAGGTCCGAACCCTGCATGTCGGTGAACGCCATGTAGAGGGAGGACGCCACCGGGACCAGCAGGAACACGGCGAACAGCGCGGTGAAGGGCAGCGCGAGGCCCCAGGCGGCGAGGCCCGTGCGACGGCGGCGTGCGGAGCCGGTCACGGTCAGTCCAGACCCGTGCCGATCGAGGTGGCCGCTTCCTGCATCTGCTGGGCGGCGTCCTCGGGGCTCAGGTCGCCCGCGATCACCTGTTCGAGGATGAGGTCGAGCTCGTGCTCGATCTCGGACCAGGTCGGGATCGCCGGCGTGGACCGGGCGGTCTCCAGGACGTCGCCGTAGACCGCGACCGCCTCGTTGTCGGCCAGCGCCGGGTCGTCCCAGGCGGCCTGGACGGCCGGCAGGTCGCTCGAGATCTCGAACCAGTCGGCCTGGGTGGGCGCTTCCGTGGCGAACTGGACGAACTTCCACGCGGCGTCGGGGTTCGCGGCGTCGGCCAGGACCGCGAGGTTGGAGCCGCCGATGAACGAACCCGTCGTCTCGTCCGACGGCAGCGGCGCGACGCCGAACGAGTCGGCGAAGTCGTCGCCCGCCGTGGTCAGCAGGTTGGCCCGCTCCCAGGGCCCGGACACGAAGGAGCCCAGGTCCCCGTCGATGAAGTTCTGCACCTTCTCGTCCTCGACCAGAACCTGCGGGGCGAGCCCGTCGCGCATGAACGACGAGTAGTAGTCCAGGGCCTTGACCTGGGCGTCGTTGTCGAGGGTGAACTCGCCGGAGTCGTCAAGGATCTCTCCGCCCGCCTGCCAGTAGAACGGGAAGTACATGAGGCTGGTGGAGGCGCCCCGGGTCTGCAGGCCGATGCCGTGCTCGGCCCCGGCGTCCTGCAGACCGGCCGCGAACGCCGTCAGGTCGGCCCAGCTCTCCGGCGCCTCGACGCCCGCCTGCTCGGCGAGGTCGGTGCGGTAGTACAGGACGCGCGTCTCGACGTACCAGGGCACGCCGTAGGACGTCCCGTCGACCACCGTGGTGTCCCACGCGCCGGGGAAGAAGGACTCGGCGTCGATGTCCTCCGGGGTGGGGGCGAGGCCGCCCAGCTCCACGAAGCCGCTCATGAGGGTGGTGCCGACCTGCATGACGTCGGGCACCTCGCCCGTGGCGATGGCCGTGTTGATCTTCTCGGTGGACGACTCCCACGGGACGGGCGTGACGTTCACCGTGACGTCCGGGTTGTCGGCCTCGAACTGCTCCGCGAGCTCGGGCAGCAGCTCGCCCTCCGTGCCCATCGCCCAGACCTCGATGGTGCCGGTGGCCGGGCCGTCGCCGATGCTGCTGGGGCCCGCAGCCGGGGCGGCGGCCTCGTCGCTGCGTCCGCACCCGGTGAGGGCGAGGACCAGCGTGAGGGTCGATGCCGTCGCCGCTGCGGCGAGGCGAGGTGTCCTGTTCACGATCACTCCTTTGTTGAACCGCGGTTCCGAAATTTCGATGCCGACTCTCGGAAAGACCCGGGGAGATTAGACGTGGACACCGAGGCTGTCAATGGGCGAGAGCCTGCAAGTGCGAGGTGCTTGTGGGGCAGTTGCCGGACGGGCCGGCGGATCCGCTACGATCCGGATTTCGGAAACATCATCTTTCCCACGCCGACGGAGGACCCATGACCCAGGACCAGCCACGCATCCCGCTCGCCGTCGTGGCGGCCGAGGCCGGCGTGTCGGTCCCCACGGTGTCCAAGGTCCTCAACACGCGGCCCGACGTCGCAGGTGCCACCCGTACGCGGGTCACCGAGGTGCTGGAACGCCACGGCTACGTCGTGCGTCCCCGGTCGGCGAAGCCGACGGGCATGATCGACGTCCGGATCGTCGACTTCGAGGGGACGTGGTCAGAGGCGGTGGTCCGCGGCGCCGTCGCCGGCGCGCGTCGCCTCGGCCTCGACGTGGTGCTCGCGGTCGAGCCCGACCCCGACGACTGCAGCTCCTGGGTGCGGCACGCCCTCGAGCGCGGTACCGACGGCCTCGTCAGCATCGTCGCGGTGCCCGACGCCGAGGCGCGCGCCGCGCTGGCCGACACCGGCACGCCGCTCGTCGTCGTCGACCCGCGGCAGCGGCCGCCGGAGGGGATGCTCAGCGTCGGGGCCACCAACTTCCAGGGCGGGCTCGAGGCGACGACCCACCTCCTGGGGCTCGGCCACCGGCGCATCGCGACGATCACGGGCGCGCTCGAGCAGGACAACGCCATCGCCCGGCTCGCGGGCTACCGGGCCGCCATGATCCGGGCGGGCGTCCCGTCCGACGACGACCTCGTGCACGAGGGGGCCTACGGCGTCACCTCCGGGTACGAGGGCGCCCAGCGGCTGATGGCCCTGAGCGACCCGCCCACCGCCATCTTCGCCAGCAGCGACGACACGGCCCTCGGGGCGCTGCGGGCGCTGCGCGAGGCCGGCGCCGTCGTGCCCCGCGACGTCTCGCTCGTCGGGTTCGACGACCTGCCCATCGCCCCGTGGATCGACCCGGCGCTCACCACGGTGCGCCAGCCGCTGGCGGAGATGGGCGCCACCGCCGTCGACCTCGTGCACCGGGCCCGCACGGCCAGCGGCCACACGCTCCGCACGGAGCTGGCGACCACCCTGGTGGAACGCGCCTCGACAGCGCCCCCGCCCGTTGGGCCGAGGTAGTTCCTGCGACGTCGGCCCCGGTCAGCGCCGCGGGCGCCGCGGCTTCTCGACCTCCGGGAGGGGCAGGCCGCCGGGACCCTCCTCCGACGCGGGGATCGCGGGCTCGCCGCGGGCCGCGCGCTCCTTGGCGCTCGCGGCGTACGCGTCGACGTACTCCTGGCCGGACAGCGCGAGGATCGCGTACTCGATCTCGTCGGCGACGGCGCGCAGCACGAACTTGTCGGTCTCCATGCCCTTGTACCGGCTGAAGTCGAGCGGCTCACCGATCACGGCGCCGAGCGGCATGAAGGCGGGCAGCCCCCGCCCGGGCGGCTGGGCGACGTCGGTGTCGACCATCGCGACGGGGATCACGGGCGCACCCGACTCGAGCGCCATCCGGGCCACACCCGTCTTCGCCTTGTAGAGGCGGCCGTCGGGGCTGCGGGTGCCCTCCGGGTAGATGCCGAACAGGGTGCCCTCGCGCAGCACGCGCAGGCCGGTGCGCAGCGCGGCCTCGCTGGCCGCGCCACCGGAGCGGTCCACGGGGATCATGCCGATGCCCGTCATGAACCAGGCCACGATCTTGCCCTTGACCCCCTTGCCCGTGAAGTAGTCGGACTTGGCGAGGAAGGTCACCCGGCGCGGGACCAGGAGCGGCAGGATGAACGAGTCGATCACCGCGAGGTGGTTGCTGGCCACGATCGCCGCCCCTGTACGGGGCACGTTCTTGGCGCCGACGACCCACGGCTGGTACGCGAGGCGCAGCAACGGGCCGACCAGCACGTTCCGCATCACCCAGTAGAACAAGATTCCTCCTCAAGACCCGACCCCGCGGGCCCCCCGACGACAATAGAGTGTGCCCATGGCCGCATCGAACACCGACGACCGAGACGACGACGTGCCCGGTGACATCCCAGGTGACACCCCACGCGAGCTGGGCGACGACGACGTGGCCTCACGCTGGGCCGATATCGTCGCCACCCTCGGCGACATGGACGTCTCGCGGGCCGACGGCACGTCCGCCGACCCGGAGGAGCCCGCCGAATCCTCTCAGACTTCGCGGCCGGATGACGAGAGCGGCGCCGCCGACCGTGCCGCCGACCGTGCCGATGACCGCGCCGACGGTTCTGCCGACGCGTCTGTTGACGACCGGGCCGGCGACCGTGCCGACGGCGAGCAGGCGTCGGGGCCGCGCGTGATCCTGCCCGCGGGCCCGCGCGACTGGCCGCTGTCGCCGGAGTCCGAGGCGCTCGAGGAGGAGGAGTCCCACTTCACGCCGCCGGTGCCGCCCCCGCTGCTGTCGCGCGACCCGTTGCTCACGATGGCCTGGAGCTTCGTCGTGGGCGTCCCGACGCTCGCCCTGGTCGGGATGGTCGTGTCGGCGGCGATGCCGTCGGTGGCGATCCCGCCGCTGGTGGGACAGATCGGCGTCGGCCTGTTCGTGGCGGGTCTCGGCGTGCTGATCTGGCGCATGCCCCACCAGCGCGATCCCGACGACGACGGCCCCGGCGCCGTCGTCTGACCTACCTGACGTAGTTGACGTCGAGCTGCCAGAAGCTCAGGTCACGCTGGTGACCTGAGCTTCTGGTAAGTGCGGGGAGGGTCAGCGGCGGGCGAGGTCCGCGGCGCCGACGATGCCCGCCTCGTTGCCGTGCTCGGCCAGCTCGATCTTCGCGACGGGCCGGTGACCCATGGCGGACAGCTGTGCCTCGAAGCCCCGGCGGACCGGGCCGAGCAGCAGCTCGCCGGCCGCGCCGACGCCGCCGCCGATGACGATGAGCTCCGGGTCGAGCAGGGCCGCGACCGACGCCGAGCCCTCACCGATCCAGCGGCCGAGCGTGGCCAGCAGCTCGATGGACAGCGCGTCACCCTCCTGGGCCGCCTCCGTGACCATCTTGCCCCCGATCTCCGCGGGGTCACCGCCCGCGAGCTCCAGCAGCCGCGCGGCCTGGTTCACGCGCGCCACGGCGGCGTGCTGGGCGTCGCGCTCGAGCGCGCTGCCCGACGCGTACTGCTCCCAGCACCCCTCGTGGCCGCAGCCGCAGTAGTGCCCTTCCGGCACGACACGCATGTGCCCCACCTCCGCGGCCATGCCCCACTTGCCGCGCACGAGCTCCCGCTCCGAGATCACGGCGCCGCCGAGACCGGTGCCGACCGTGAGCATGAGCATGTCGGTGGCGTCGCGGCCGGCGCCGAACCGGAACTCGGCCCAGCCCGCCGCGTTCGCGTCGTTCTCCACCACGATGGGAAGGTCGGCGTCCAAGAGCTCGGCGACCTTCGCCGCCAGGGGGTACTCCCGCCAGGCGATGTTGGGGGCGAAGTTCACCGACGTCCGGTCCGGGCTCACGAAGCCCGCGGCGGCCAGACCGATCGCACCCACCTGGTGCTCCTTGACGAGCTCGTTGCAAGCCTCGGCGATTGCCTTGTCGATGTGCGCGACGTCGTCGGCGTCGGTATCCCGGCGCACCTGGGCGAGGATCTTGCCCTCCTCGTCGACGACTCCCACAGCGATCTTCGTGCCGCCGATGTCGACCCCGATGGCGTGCATTCGTCCTCACGTTCTCTCGTTGCACGACGGTCCTACGGACCGTCGAAAAGGGGGTAGCACCGGGTAGGTGCGCACACCCAGCCTAGCGACCGCCGACAGTGCAACACACGGCGTCCGTTTCCCGGTATCTTTGCAGGCACGGTCAGTACTGCCACTGGAGTCAGAATGGACGAGATCTTCAGCCCGATTCTTATCGAGCTGCCCCCCACCTCCAACCTCAACGATGTGCTCGCGGAGCGGGTCGGCGCCGGTGCCGACAAGCCGATCATGGAGGTACCCGGCGGTCAGGGCGAGCCCTGGCGGGTCGTCACGGCCGGCCAGTTCGACGCCCAGGTGGTCGCTGTGGCGAAGGGCCTCGTGGCCCGCGGGATCGAGCCCGGAGACCGGGTCGGCATCATGTGCCGTACCCGGTACGAGTGGGCCGTGCTGGACTTCGCGGCCTGGGCCGCCGGCGCTGTGCCCGTCCCGATCTACGAGACCTCCTCGGCCGAGCAGGTCGAGTGGATCGCCTCCGACGCCGAGGTGAAGCTCGTCTTCACCGAGACGGCGGGCAACGCCGCCACGGTCGCAGAGGTGCGTGACGCCTGCCCGATCCTGTCCGACGTGCTCGTCATCGACGACGGCGCGCTGGACACGGTGGCGGCCGAGGGCGCTGACGTGCCGGACGCGGAGATCACCCGTCGCCGGGCCATCGCCGACCTGGACGACCTCGCCACGATCATCTACACCTCGGGGACGACCGGCAGGCCGAAGGGCGCCGAGCTGACCCACCGCAACTTCGCGTCGCTCGCCGTGAACGCCGTCGAGGCCGTGCCGGAGGTGTTCGCCAAGGACGGTGGACGCACCCTCCTGTTCATCCCGATGTCGCACGTGTTCGCGCGCTACATCCACGTGCTCGCGATAGCCGGCGGCGTGGTCACGGGGCACTGGGCGGACACGTCGACGCTGGTGAACGGCCTCGGCGAGTTCAAGCCGACGTTCATCCTCGCGGTGCCGCGAGTGTTCGAGAAGGTCTACAACACGGCTGAGCAGACTGCGGCGGCCGGCGGCAAGGCGAAGATCTTCCACTGGGCCACGGCGACGGGTATCGCCTGGTCGCGGGCGCTGGACACGCCGTCGGGCCCGAGCCTGAGCCTGAAGCTGCAGCACAAGGTCGCCAGCGCGCTGGTGTTCTCCAAGCTGCGCGCCAAGCTGGGTGGCCAGGCGGACTTCGCGGTGTCCGGCGGCGGGCCGCTCGGCGAGCGCCTCGGCCACTTCTACCGCGGTCTGGGCCTCAAGGTGCTCGAGGGCTACGGGCTCACCGAGTCCACGGCGCCGACCAGCGTGAACCGTCCGACGGCGACGAAGATCGGCTCGGTCGGCCCCCAGCTGCCGGGCTGCGGCGTCAAGATCGCCGCCGACTCGGAGATCCTGCTCAAGGGACACCACATGTTCCGGGCGTACCACAAGAACGAGGCGGCCACCGCTGAGGCGTTCACGGAGGACGGCTGGTTCCGCACCGGCGACCTGGGCGTGCTGGACGACGACGGGTTCCTCACGATCACCGGCCGCAAGAAGGAGATCATCGTCACCGCGGGCGGCAAGAACGTGGCGCCCTCGAACCTCGAGGACCGGATCCGGGCGCACGCGCTGGTCAGCCAGTGCGTCGTGGTCGGGGACAACAAGCCGTTCATCGGTGCGCTCGTGACGCTCGACGCCGAGGGCCTGCCGGGCTGGCTGAAGATGCACGGCAAGCCGGCGCTGTCCGTGGACGAGGCCCGCAAGGACCCCGACGTCCTCGCCGCGCTGGACTCCGCCGTGCAGCGTGCCAACAAGGCGGTCTCGACGGCGGAGTCGATCCGCAAGTACACCGTGCTGCCGGGCGACCTGACCATCGAGAACGGGTACCTCACGCCGAAGCAGAGCGTGAAGCGTGCGGTGTTCCTCAAGGACTTCGACGCCGACGTCGAGCGCCTGTACGCGGACAAGAACAAGGAGAGCCTGCACCTGATCGGGTGATCGGGGACCCGTGACTTCGGTCGGTTGCCCCGAGATCGGTCCAACGACGGACCGATCTCGGGGCAACTGACCGAAGTCACGGGACTGCTGCCCGTGCCGCTAGGCGTCGGCGCCCTCCGTGAAGAGTCGGGGGAGGAAGTCGATGAGCGACTTCTGCCAGACGTCCCAGCTGTGCGGGCCCGGGACGATGGGCGCGAACTCGTGGTTCACCCCACGGCTCTCCATCGCCGCGACGAGTTGGAGCGTCGCGCCGTAGGTGAAGTCCTGCACGTCGCCCGAGTAGACGCGCAGCAGCTTCGTGCCCTCGTTGATGGCTTCGACGTCCGCGTCGGCAGGCGGTGCGCCGAACGCCGACATGGCGCCGATGTAGCCGAACTCGCCCGGGTGCGCCCAGAGCGTGCTGAGCGTGTGGCCAGAGCCCATCGACAGACCCGCCAGAGCGCGCTGGTCACCCTCGGAGCTGATGTTGAGCTGCTCCTCGGCGGCCGGCACGATGCGCGTCGTGATCTCCGTGGGGAAGTCCACGCCGTTCCCGTTGGCCATGACGACCACCATCGGCTCCATGGTGCCTCGCAGGTAGTGGTTGTCGAGGATGCGCTGGACGTAACCCACCTCGACCCAGTCGGTCCACGTCTGCCCGCCACCGTGCTGCAGGTAGAAGACCGGGTACTCCTCGGCCCGGTCCGCGTCGTAGTCCGGGGGAGTCCACACGTACGCCGAGCGCTGCTCGCCGCCGCCCGCGGTGCTCGGGTAGTTCATCACGCTGACCTCGCCGCGCGCGTCGGCCGGCACCTGGGCGGTGAACTGAGCGCGGACCGTGTCGCCGTCGGCGGTGAAGGTGCTCCACGTCGGCTCCGAGAACACCGTCGTGGGGTTGCCGGCGTCCTTGTGGTCGACGCCGTCGACCACGAACTTGTAGTAGTAGGAGCCGCCCTCGACGGCCAGCGAGAGCCGCCACGAACCGTCGGCCTGCCTGACCATGTGGGTGCGCGGCCAGCTTCCGGCCGGGCCGAAGTTGCCCCAGACGGTGATGTTGTTCGCGTCGGCGAACTCGGGGCCGACCTCGAACGTGACGACGCTGTTCTCGTCGATCCACGGCGTCGGGGCCGTGCCCGTAGCCGGCAGCTCGTGCTCCACGAACGGCAGGTGGCCCTCGCTCAGGCCCTCGTCGTCGACCTCGTGGAAGAGCCGCCCGGCGAAGTCGTGCAGGTTCTTCTGCCACGTGTCCCACGTGCCGCCCGTCACGGGGTCCGACCCGTCGGGCTGGAACTCCACGCCCGCGTTCGTCAGCCTGTCAGCCAGCGCGACCGTGTCGTCGTACGCGGGGTCGGTGACGTTGCCCGCGTACAGGCGGACGACGTCGGCCGAGGCGTTGATCTGCTCGGCCTTGCCCCGCGAGATCGCCTTGTCGTAGCCGCCCGAGAACGAGCCGACGCCGCCGAACTCCCGCGGCTTGGCGACCACGGCGCCCAGAGCCAGCTCCGCGCCGCGGCCGATCCCCGCGATCGCGCGGCCCGATCCCTCGTCGGAGACGTTGAACGCGCGCTCGACGGCGGGCAGCAGCTCCTTCGTCACGCCGCGGGGGCCCGGTGCGTCCGCGTCTCCCATGACGACCACCATCGGCTCGGCGTCCCCGTCGAGCGTGAGGTTGTCCATGATCTGGCCGAGCCGGCCCAGCTCCACCCACTCGCGGTAGCTCTGCCCCTCGTCCTGCAGCAGGTACAGCACCGGGTACTGCTCCGCGCGTTCCGCGTCGTAGTCCGGGGGCGTCCAGACGAGCGCTTCCTTCTCGTGCTTCGGTCCCTTGCCGTACTCGAGCGTCTCGAGCTCGCCGCCACCGGCCACGTCGTCGAGCCACTCAGCGCCCGGGCCGGGAACGAACATGGTGCTGTAGGTGGGCTTCGACGTCACCTCCTGGGGCGCGTCCGGGTTGCGGAACGCGACCGCGTCCTGGTCCGCTGCGGGGCGCGCGGCGTACTGGTAGTAGTACAGGCCGGGCTCGAGGGGGCCGAGCGTGGCGGTCAGGTTCGACCCGCTGGTCCCCATGTTGAGGTCGGTCCACGCCTTGCCCGGGCCGAAGTTGCCCTGCACCGCGACGGGCCCTTCCCCGATGCCGGTCGCCTCGGTCACCGCCGCGCGGGGAACCGTGAAGCGGTAGACGTCCGAGATCGGGTTGTCCGGCACCTCGCTCACCCACGGGTCGGTGCTGACCGCTTGCGCGGCAGCTGACGGCGCGACGAGCGCGAGCCCTCCGGCGACGACGAGTGCGGCTGTTGCGGCGACGCTCCGAACGGCCGTGTGGAATCTTCGAGTCATCTGCGTGCTCCCTTGCACGAGTGCGATCCGGTCGAGCGGGACTTTATCGTTAAAGTTGAGGCGCGACAAGGCTTCGTCGCTGCCAGGTTCGACCTGGTCCGACGGAGGTTCGAGGCGAGAACCGGTGACTGGTCGACGCCTATGTGGGCCCGTTCGGCAGACTGGTGAAGGAGATCCAGGTGTCCGGCGGCAGGTCCGGGCGACCGGGCACGGCGCGGTGCTCCTCGTCCCACTCCGGCCCGACGGCGGCGGACGCCACCTCCCGCCAGAACCGCACGGCCGGCGGGTTGGTGTCCTGGAACGCGATCTCCCAGCGGCCAGGGAAGCTCGCGAGCACGTGCGCGGCAAGCTGGCGCCCGATGCCGGCGCGCCGCGCGCCCCGCACCACGAAGAACGAGCTGAGCACCCGGCTGGGGCCGTCGAGCCCGCGCACGAGGGCGAACCCGACGGGCGACGCCGGGCCGCCGTCAGCCGGCTCCAGGTGCGCGACGAGGCCGCGCCAGCCGGGTTCGGTGAACGCGGCGTCGAGCCGCTCGCGCCGGAACTGGCCGCTCGCGTCGGGGAGCGCGCCCGACACCTCCGACATGTCGTGCCGGAACAAGAGCCAGAGCCGCTCGAGGACGAGTCGGTCGGCGGGCGTCGTCGGGCGAATAGTCAGTCGTGGTGGCCGGGGGCCGGGAAGGATCGTCACAACAGAAAGCCTCCCGGGCCGCTAGGCACCGGGAGGCTCTTGAGCATTCTCTCACGCGCTGTGGGCCCGAGTCGAGCAGCAGCTCTGCGCGGGCGCGGGTGTGGCGCTGGGAGGACGCGCAGCTTGCGGTTCGGCGCGTACGCGGGGACGCCGTGGGCACCGACCATCGGGTGCTCATTCACCGGACGTGCCGGGCGTGGTCGCCGGCCGTCAGTAGGATGACGACGAAGGGTGCCGCGCGGGCGATCGCCGGTCGTGGTTCCCGTGAACTTTCCCCGATGAGAGGTACTGCTCCGATGGCTGTTCGTCGTGTGGCCCTGCTGACCGCCGGCGGTTTCGCGCCCTGCCTGTCGTCCTCGGTGGGCGGCCTGATCGAGCGTTACACCGAGCTCGACCCCGAGATCGAGATCATCGCCTACCTGCACGGCTACCACGGCCTGCTGACCGGCAACAAGATCGAGATCGACGAGGAGGCCCGGAAGCAGGCTCCGGTACTGCACCGTTTCGGCGGCTCGCCGATCGGCAACTCGCGCGTGAAGCTGACCAACGTCAAGGACGCGGTCAAGCGCGGTCTCGTCAAGGAGGGCCAGGACCCGCTGCACGTCGCCGCGGAGCAGCTCAAGGCCGACGGCGTGGACGTGCTGCACACCATCGGCGGTGACGACACCAACACGACCGCTGCCGACCTCGCCGCCTACCTGCACGACAACGGTTACGAGCTCACCGTGGTGGGCCTGCCGAAGACCATCGACAACGACGTGGTGCCGATCAAGCAGTCCCTCGGCGCGTGGACCGCCGCCGAGGAGGGTGCGAAGTTCGCCGCCAACGTCATCGGCGAGAACCGCGTGGGCCCGCGCATGCTGATCGTGCACGAGGTCATGGGCCGGCACTGCGGCTGGCTGACCGCCGCGACGGCCGGCAAGTACCGCGAGTGGCTCGACGAGCAGGAGTGGGCACCGGCCCTCGGCCTGTCGCGCGAGCGCTGGGACGTGCACGCGGTGTTCCTGCCGGAGCTGGAGATCGACCTCGAGGGCGAGGCCAAGCGCCTGCGCGGCGTCATGGACGAGATCGGCAACGTCAACATCTTCCTGTCGGAGGGCGCTGGCATGCACGAGATCGTGGCGCAGCTCGAGGCCGCGGGCGAGACCGTGGAGCGTGACCCGTTCGGGCACGTGAAGCTCGACACGATCAACCCGGGCCAGTGGTTCGCGAAGCAGTTCGCGGAGAAGCTGGGCGCCGAGAAGACGATGGTGCAGAAGTCGGGCTACTACTCGCGCGCCGCTGCCGCGAACAGCGACGACCTGCGCCTGATCAAGTCGATGACCGACTACGCGGTGGAGTGCGCGCTGCGCGGCGAGTCCGGCGTCATCGGCCACGACGAGGAGGACGGCGACCGGCTCAAGGCCATCGCGTTCCCACGGATCGCCGGCGGCAAGGCGTTCGACGTCTCGCAGGAGTGGTTCGGGCAGATCCTCGCGGACATCGGCCAGCCGCTCGTGCCGGCCGCCCCCGCGGAGCACTGAGCACGGTGCGGGCACCACGAACGGCGAAGCGATGAGCACCGTCACAGATCCGGCCGAGACAGATCCGGCCGAGCGGTCGGCGGACCCGGCGGGTCTCGACCACTACCGCACGCTCACGGCACGCCAGCAGCCGACGTGGCCGGACCCGGCCGCGCTCGCGGCCGCGACCGGCCGCCTGGCGCAGGCCGCGCCCATCGTGGTGCCCGCACAGGCCGACACCCTGACCGAGCGGCTCGCCGCCGCCGGCCGGGGCGAGGCGTTCCTGCTCCAGGGCGGGGACTGCGCGGAGACGTTCGCCGAGGCGAACGCCGACCGCATCCGCAACAAGGTTCGCACCATCCTGCAGATGGCCGTCGTGCTCACGCACGGCGCGAGCACGCCGGTGGTGAAGATGGGCCGCATGGCGGGCCAGTACGCCAAGCCGCGCTCCAGCGACACGGAGACGCGCGACGGCGTGACGCTACCCACCTATCGCGGCGACATGATCAACGGGTTCCCGTTCACGGCGGCGGACCGCGTGCCCGACCCCGAGCGGCTCGAGCAGGCCTACCGGATCTCGGCCGCGACGGCGAACGTGGTCCGTGCCTTCACGCAGGGCGGCTTCGCCGACCTGCGCCAGGTGCACGAGTGGAACCGCGGCTTCATGCGCAACCCCGCCTACGCGCGGTACGAGAAGACGGCGGACGAGATCGACCGCGCCGTCCGGTTCATGCACGCGTGCGGAGCCGACTTCGACGCGCTGCGCTCCGTCGAGTTCTTCGTGAGCCACGAGGCGCTGGTGCTCGACTACGAGCGCGCGCTGACCCGCACCGACCAGCGCACGGGCCGGTCCTACGACACCAGCGCGCACTTCCTCTGGATCGGGGAGCGCACGCGTCAGCTCGACGGCGCCCACGTCGACTTCATGTCCCGCATCGCCAACCCGATCGGCGTGAAGCTGGGCTCCACGACGACGCCGCATGACGCCCTGGCCCTCACCGAGCGGCTCAACCCGGACAACGTCCCCGGCCGGCTCACGTTCATCACGCGCATGGGCGCCGGTCGCGTCCGGGACGTGCTGCCGGGCATCGTCGAGGCGGTGACCTGGTCCGGCGCGAACGTCACCTGGGTGACGGACCCGATGCACGGCAACACCATCACCTCGGACAGCGGCTACAAGACCCGTCGCCTGACGGACGTGCTCGACGAGGTCGCCGGCTTCTTCGAGGTGCACCGCGCGCTGGGCACGGTCCCCGGCGGCCTGCACATGGAGCTCACGGGCGACGACGTGACCGAGGTGCTCGGCGGCAGCGAGGAGGTCTCCGACGCCGGGCTCGCGCTGCGCTACGAGACGCTGGTGGACCCGCGCCTGAACCACCAGCAGTCGCTGGAGCTGGCGTTCCAGGTCGCCGAGATGCTCCGGCGGTGACGACCGTCAGAGCAGGGTCTGCGCCACCCGGCGGACGGCGGCGCGCTTGCCGTTGATCAGGGCGTCGACCGGCTGCTCACCGAGCTCGTCGTTCGGCGTGAACAGCCACTCGAGGATCTCCACCTCGGTGAACCCGGCGTCCGACAGCACCATCACGGTGCCCCGCAACGTGGGGATCACGCCGGGGCGGCCGTCGACCTCCGGCAGCACGAACCTGGCGGGAACCTGGAAGGTGGTCCGCTCGCCGCGCTTGATGCCGACGACGTGCTGGTCGCGGACGAGGCCGCGTGCCTTGCCGACCTCGATGTCGAGGGCCTCGGCGAGGTCGGGCAGGGTCAGCCATTCGCCAACGAGGGCGTCGAGATCTGTCACGGTAGAAGGGTATGCGACAGTGCGCGGGCCCGTGACGCCGCAACGATCCGGCAACGGCATCCTGTCCACTATGCGAGTTTCAGGAGGAGCGTGGGCGGTCACCCGTACACTCCCAGCGTGGCTCAGGTGACGGCAGACTCTCTCATCGGCCGCCTGGTCGACGGGCGGTACCAGATCGTCGCGCGCGTGGCGCGAGGTGGCATGGCCACCGTGTACCGCGCGCACGACAACCGGCTGAACCGCGAGATCGCGCTCAAGGTGATGCACCCGCACCTGGCGGAGGGCGAGCAGGCGGCGAGCTTCCGGGAGCGCTTCGAGCGCGAGGCCCGCTCGGCGGCCGGACTGCAGCACCACGGCGTCGTGGCGGTCTACGACCAGGGCACCGACGGCGACATGCGCTACCTGACCATGGAGTACGTGCCCGGCACCAACCTGCGCGAGCTGATCCGTGACGGCGACCTCACGCTGCGCCGGTCGTTCGCCGTCCTCGACGTGGTGCTCTCCGCGCTCGCCGCCGCACACGCCAAGGGGATAGTGCACCGGGACATCAAGCCGGAGAACGTGCTGCTGGAGCAGGGCACCGGTCGCCCGAAGGTGGCCGACTTCGGTCTGGCCCGCGCCGTCTCCGAGGTGTCCAACACCACGACGGGCACCGTGCTCGGTACCGTCGCGTACCTTGCGCCCGAGACGATCTCCACCGGACACGTCGACGCGCGCGCTGACGTGTACGCCGTGGGGATCCTCGCGTTCGAGATGTTCACCGGCCGCCTGCCGCACGCCGGCGAGGGACCCATCCAGGTCGCGTACGCGCACGTGAACACCGACGTCCCGCCCGTGAGCGCGTTCGCGGGCCACCTGGGCCGCCCGCTGGACCAGCTCGTCCGTGCTCTCACGGCGCGCGATCCGGGCCGGCGCCCGACGGACGCCGCCGTGGCGCTCGACGCGCTGCGGAACACGTTCCAGCAGATCCCCAACGAGGTGCTGGACATACCTGCCAGTGCGGCGCCGCCGCCGTCGCAGGCCGCGGTGAAGGCGGCACGTACCGCGGTGGTGGAGCGGCCGGCGGCCGGTCGCTGGGTGGCTCAGCAGCCGCCGCAGCCGCCGCAGCCTTCGCCGCCGCCGGCGCGGAGACCCCGGCGCGGCCGTAAGGTCCTGCTGGCCGTGGCCGTCCTGGCGGTCCTGTTCAGCGCCTGGTGGTACACGGAGCGTGGCCCGGGCGCGTATGCGGTGGTGCCCGACGGCGTCGTCGGCGTCGCCGCGCAGCAGGCCCAGGAGGCGCTGACCGAGGCGGGGCTGACGCCGCGGAGCGAGGAGCAGCACGACTCCGAGGTACCGGAGGGCGAGGTGATCTCCGTGGTCCCCGACGAGGGGCAGCGCTGGAAGCGCGACGAGCCCGTGCGCCTCGTGGTCTCGCTCGGGCAGGAGCTGGCCGAGGTGCCGGCGGGCCTGGTCGGCATGACCGGGAAGGCGGCGCAGGCGGCGCTGCGGGACGCGGGCCTGACCGACGTCGAGGTCTCACGCGAGTACACGAACGACGGCGCGCGGGACGAGGTCATCTGGGCCTCGGTCCGCGACGGCGACATGGTCCCGACGGACGAGCACGTGCGGCTCACCGTGTCGGACGGGCCACCACCGGTCACGGTGCCGGAGGTCGTCGGCCTCGGCGCCGACGAGGCCACGGAAACGCTGGAGGCCGAGGATTTCGACGTGCGCCGGCAGGACCGGTTCGACGAGGAGGTACCAGCAGGCACCGTCCTCGGTACCGAGCCGGCCGGCGGTGCCGGTGCGCAGCAGGGGGGCACCGTGACGATCGTCGTCAGCCAGGGCCCGGAGGGAACGGTGCCCGACGTCGTGGGGATGTCGGTCGAGGACGCCCGGACGACGCTCGAGGAGGCCGGCTACACGGTGGTGCTGCGCGGCTTCGGCGAGCTGTTCGGCGACGGGGTCACTGAGACGAGGCCGGCAGCGGGCAAGCACCTGAAACAGGGCGGAGAGGTCACCGTCTGGACCTGGTGACCGGACGGGTTCCCCGGCAGCTCAGGTCAGGCCGCCCGGTCGACGGCGGCGTGGGCCAGATCGGTCAGCACGCCTCGGCCGGGCTCGGTCAGGTGCGCCAGGTCCAGCAGCGCGTGGGCGCGGACGGACAGGTCGGCGATGAGCTGCTCGACCGCGTCCAGCGCACCCGAGCCGACGATGATCTCCCGCACCCTGGCGACGTCCTCGTCGGACAGGCCGGGGTCGCCCAGCGCGGCGGTCAGCGTCGCGGCCTCCGGCCCGTCGGCGTCGGGCAGCAGCGCCAGGGTGCGCGCCACGACGACCGTGCGCTTGCCCTCACGCAGGTCGTCGCCGGCAGGCTTGCCCGTGACGGCCGGGTCGCCGAAGACACCGAGCACGTCGTCCCGGAGCTGGAACGCCTCGCCGAGGGGCAGCCCGGCCGCCTCGATCCCGGCGGCCGCCTGCGCACCCCGGCCGGCCAGGAGCGCGCCGAGCGCCAGCGGCGCGGCCACCGAGTAGCTGGCGGACTTGGCGCGCAGCACCTTCCGGGCGCGCTCCTCGTCCGAGGCCGGGTCGCCGCCCCAGGGCTCGGCCTGGACCAGCACGTCCAGGTACTGGCCGACGACCACCTCGCTCTGCATCACGTCGAAGCGAGCGCGCGCCGCCGCGGCGACATCGGCCGCCAGCGGCGCGAGCGCCGCCGAGAGCTCGCGCTGGGCGGCGAGCAGCACCAGGTCGCCGAGCAGGATCGCGGCGGCGTCACCGAACCGCACCGCGTCGCCGGACCAGTCGGCCCCGGCGTGCTTGGCCGCGAAGGCCCGGTGCGCGGTGGGGCGGCCGCGCCGCGTGTCGGAGTTGTCCATCACGTCGTCGTGCAGCAGCGCCGCCGCCTGGAACAGCTCGAGCGCCGCCCCCACCCGGACCGCCGCGACCCGCGCCGGGTCCGTGGGATCGGCAGCCCCGCCGTGCGCACGGAACGACCAGTAGCAGAACGCGGCGCGCAGCCGCTTGCCCCCCATGAGCAGACCGGCGGCCTCCTCGACCAGGACCTCCGCGCTCGGGCTGATCGCACTCACCTCTGCGACCAGCCGGTCGAGGTGAGCGGTCACGGCGGCGTCGACGTCGGCGCGGAGGCTCTCGGCGTCGAGCAGGGCTACGGGGTTCAGGGCGCCGGTTCGGGCGGATGAGACGGACACCGCCCCAGCCTATGGGGTGCGGACAGTACCGCTGATCGAGGCGAGACGGCGCTCGCCGTCGTCGAGCACGCCCACGATGAGCGACTCCTGGACCTCACCGGCCTTGGACCTGGAGACCCGCAGGAACGCGGTCTGCGCGGTGAGACCGCTCGAGTCCGGCGCCTCGATCTGCTCGAAGCCCTGATCGACCAGGATCTTCTTGACCTGTGCGACGAGCTTCTTGGTCGGCTGGCTCGACGACAGGTTGAGCGTCACCTGCGTCATCGGGGTGCTCTTGGCCTTCGAGTCCCGAGGGACCGGCGCGGGGCTCGCCGACGACGCGAGCAGGAGGGCGCCCTTCGGCATCGGGAACAGGTCGGGCGGGAACCCGTCCGCGTAGGTCCCGACGGCCGACGCCGGGTCGAAGGTCGGCAGCTGGGTGGGCCCGCCGGACACGGCTGAACGGGGCTCGGGCGTGCCCGACGCCGTGGCGGCCGATGCCGGTCGCTCAACCCCCGTGCCGCATCCCCCTGTCGCCAGCGCCAGCCCGACGGCGGCAGCGAGCGCTGCCGTACGGCGAGCGGTGGCGAGGTGAGGCACGTCGGACACCGTAGCCGGAGAGACCCTCGCGACGACAGTGCAAGGGTCCGAGCGCGACCACATGAAACTCGTTGTCCACACCGTCCACCTGGGCGCGCCGCCGCCCCGCGGGAGCGCTGGGATCGATCGCATGAACCCCAAGGACACGACCTCCAAGAACCTCGGCCGGCGGTCGGCGGTGCCGAACGCGACGGTGGTCCGCGTCGCCGGACCCGAGGACCTGCTCGCCTACATCCCCTACCGGCTGGGCTTCGAGCCCGCCGAGTCCGTCGTCGCGGTGAGCCTGACCGGACCGCGTCAGCGGGTCGGGCTCGTGGCACGGGTCGACCTCGACGACCTCCGCCTGCGGCAGCCCGACGAGCCGGACGGACCGGACGGCGCGGCGACCGCCCGCTGGCTCGCCGACCACGTGGTGGCCGACGGCGCGGACCGCGCGGTGGTGGTCCTGTACACCGCCACCGACCCGACGGCGCCTTCGGGTGCCGCGCGGCGGGCCGTCGACCTGCTGCGGGCACGGCTCGAGCGCCGGCTCCCCGGGACGGAGGCCTGGGTCGTGACCCCTACGGGGTTCCGTGCACTCGACTGCTCCGACCCGATGTGCTGCCCGGCCGAGGGGCGGCCGCTGGCTGCGCTGCAGGGCACGCGCGTCGCCGCCCACATGGTGCTGGAGGGTCGCACCGTGGCCGGCACGCGCGAGGAGCGGTACGCACTGCGGGCCGCTCCCGAGGCGGCGCGCACCCAGGCACGCCGAGCTGCGGCCCGCTGGACCGACACCTACCGCCGGCTCCTGAACGGGACAAGGTTCCCGGGCGGTGGCGGGCCGATCGACGGTGCGGTGCCGGTCGACGGCGCTACTTGGGTTGACAGCACCGAGCGGCGCTCAGGCCCCGCCGACGGATCGTCGACTGCCCGCCAGCACGACCTGCACGACCTGCGCGCGCACCGGGCGCTGGGGGAGTGGGGCGCCGAGAGCCTGGGCCTGTGGCGCTCCGCTGCGCGTGTCGCGGCAGGCACCAGGCCCGGCCAACCGCTGGAGCTGTCGCCGGTAGACCTCGGGAAGATCGGCGCGGCGCTCGCTGACACGTCGGTGCGGGACGCCGTGCTGCTGAGCCTCGCACCGGGTACCGAGGAGACGGCGCTGCGTACCGCCCGCCGCCAGGTGGACGGCGACACCGACACGGCCACAGGGATGGTCATGGCACGGATCGTCGACCCGGAGCAGGGGATGCCCCCGGACGAGGAGACCACGCGTGCGGCACGCGACGTGCTGGAGGCGGTGGTCACCCACGTCCCGCGGAACCGGCGGGCGCCGGCCTACCTGCTGCTGGCGCTGATCGCGTGGTGGCGTGGCGACGGCGGACTGGCCACCGAGCGGGTGTCGGACGCGCTGGGGGTGGACCCGAGCTACCGGCTCGCGCTGCTGCTGCGCGGGGCGATCGTCGGGGGAGTCCCGCCCGGCTGGGTGCGGCGGGAGCGCGGACCGTTCCCAGGCGAGCCGGGACCGGAGGAAGCGGCGGCGGTGTGAGGCACGGGGCTCGGTGTGGGGTAGCGTCGGTCGACATGACGATCGTCGTCGGCCACCTCGCCACGCCCGAGGGCCAAGAGGCTCTGCGAACCGCTGTCACCGAGGCCAGGGAACGGGAGGTACCGCTGGTCGTCGTCACCAACAGCAAGCGTCCGGCGGACGAGTGCAAGGCTGAGACCGACGAGCTGGTCGGCCGGCTCGCCGGTGAGGTCGAGGTGCGCGTCGAGCTCGGCACCGGCGACCTGGCCGAGGACCTGATCCGCACCGCCACGAGCACGGTGGCCGGCCTGATAGTGATCGGCCTGCGCAAGCGCAGCCCCGTCGGGAAGCTCATCCTGGGCGCGGGTGCCCAGCGAATTCTGGTCGAAGCGCCGTGCCCGGTGCTGGCCGTCAAGGTCTGATCGGGCAGGGCCCGAGCGTCCGGCCGGGTGAGATCCGGTGCGGTCTGCCCGGGGCCGGCGCTTGTCCCGTGCCTGGTCCAGCGCGGATTCCAGGTGGCCGGGAATGGTGCGGCCACCTGGTTCGTTGACTCTTGGCACGCGAGATTCAGATCCACCTGCGGGGCTGCCCCGCCGGACGTGACTTCGCACTGACTTTGTCCATATCGCCGCGTTCGTCGCGGCAGACATGGAGGTCGACGGTACAATATATATGTTCGCCGACGGAAGCAGAAGGTCCAGTGAAGGCCCCGTCGGCGGTACACCGCCCCCTCGAATGCCGAAAGGTCGGTTTGTGGCGCCCACTCCGCTGAAAGCCCCCCAGGACATCGCTCCTGTCCCTGCACGCGACAACCTGCCCCGTGAGTTCGAGCATCCTGCCCTGCAGGAGCTCCTCGCTCGTGGCGCCGCCGACGGCTCGGTCGACGCCGAGAACTTCCGGCGTGCATGCGAGACCGCGGAGGTTGGTGACGCCAAGCGGCTCAAGGCGGTGCTGCGGGCACTGGCCAACGCCGGTGTGCAGGTCGGACTACCCACCGTGACGAAGGTGGCCGCCGCCGCGGCCACGCGTTCCACCGCTGTCGCCGCCAAGGCCCCCGCCGACGGCGAGGCCGACGCCTCCGCGAAGCCCGCCCGGCGTACCCGCACGACGGCCGCGAAGAAGACCCCGGCGCGTTCCACCGCGAAGCCGAAGGACGCCGACGAGGCCGAGCCGAACGACGTCGACGAGACCGCCACGAGCACGCGGAAGAAGCCGGCGGCCAAGACCGCCGCCAAGAAGCCCGCCGCTCGCGGCAAGTCGAAGTACGACAACATCGAGCCCGACGGTGTTGCCGTCGACGAGCCCGAGGAAGAGACCGACTCCGGTCCTGAGATCGTCACCAAGGCCACCCGTGGCCGTGGCGGCAAGGCGGCCAAGGAGGGTGACGAGAGCGCCGGCTTCGTCGTCTCCGACAAGGACGACGACGACCAGCCCGCGCAGCAGGTCGTCACCGCCGGTGCCACGGCGGACCCGGTCAAGGACTACCTGAAGCAGATCGGTAAGGTCGCGCTGCTGAACGCGGAGCAGGAGGTCGAGCTCGCGAAGCGCATCGAGGCCGGTCTGTTCGCGGAGGAGCGGCTCGCCACCACGGAGTTCGACCGGACCGACAAGGACCAGCGCCGGTTCGAGCGCGACCTCAAGTGGATCGCGCACGACGGCAAGCGCGCCAAGAACCACCTGCTGGAGGCCAACCTCCGCCTCGTGGTCTCGCTGGCCAAGCGCTACACGGGCCGCGGCATGCTGTTCCTGGACCTGATCCAGGAGGGCAACCTCGGTCTGATCCGCGCGGTCGAGAAGTTCGACTACACCAAGGGCTACAAGTTCTCGACCTACGCCACCTGGTGGATCCGGCAGGCCATCACGCGTGCCATGGCCGACCAGGCCCGCACCATCCGTATCCCGGTGCACATGGTCGAGGTCATCAACAAGCTGGCCCGTGTGCAGCGTCAGATGCTTCAGGACCTGGGCCGCGAGCCCACGCCGGAGGAGCTGGCCAAGGAGCTGGACATGACCCCCGAGAAGGTGGTCGAGGTCCAGAAGTACGGCCGCGAGCCCATCTCGCTGAGCACCCCGCTCGGTGAGGACGGCGACAGCGAGTTCGGCGACCTCATCGAGGACTCCGAGGCTGTCGTGCCGGCCGACGCCGTGTCGTTCACGCTCCTGCAGGAACAGCTCCACCAGGTGCTCGACACGCTCTCGGAGCGTGAGGCCGGTGTGGTCTCCATGCGGTTCGGCCTGCAGGACGGTCAGCCCAAGACGCTCGACGAGATCGGGAAGGTCTACGGCGTGACGCGCGAGCGCATCCGCCAGATAGAGTCCAAGACGATGTCGAAGCTCCGCCACCCCTCGCGGTCGCAGGTGCTGCGCGACTACCTCGACTGATCTCGGTCGACCTCAGCAGGACGTGAGCCGGTCCCGGACAGGGGCCGGACAGGACGCCGGGCGGATGCGCTTCTTCCGAAGCTCACCCGCCCGGCGTCGTCGTGCGTCGAGTGCTCTGCGCGGGGATGCCACCGTGGGCCCAGAAGATCGTGGGCCAGAAGATGTCGTGCGCCGGGCATGACGACGGCGGTGAGTCACCTCACAGGGTGACTCACCGCCGTCTGTTGTCTACGGTCCGGTGGGTGTCCGGCCTGGGTTCAGGCCTGGCCGTGCTCCGCGTGGAGCCGGTCGGTCTCGTCCTGGACGTGGGTGGCGATGTCCGCATAGGCGGACGCGTGTGCACGGGCGTGGTGGCCGCAGAAGAGCAGCTCGCCTACGGGCAGAACGACACGCACGTAGGCCTGGGCGCCGCAGCGGTCGCAGCGGTCGAGGGCGGTGAGCGGTTCGGTCGTCAAGGTCGTCACATCTCCATCCAACCATTCGCTCGCGCGGTTCATGCCAGCCCGGGTGGCCGGTTCGCTGCGAGCATAGCGGCGTGCCTCACAGTGTTGGAGGCCATCCGCCCCCAATTGCGCTGAAAGGGTAATTTCCGTCATGGGGTGAATCTTGAGCCGTCAGGCCGCCCTCAGGGAGCGCCTCACCGAGGTTGTCGGTGACCTCGTCTACGCTGTCGCCGTGACCGCAACGTCCGAGTCGTACACCGCTCGCCATCTGTCCGTCCTCGAGGGTCTCGAGGCGGTTCGTAAGCGTCCCGGCATGTACATCGGGACCACCGACTCCCGTGGCCTGATGCACTGCCTCTGGGAAGTCATCGACAACTCCGTCGACGAGGCCCTGGGTGGCCACGCCACGAAGATCGGCATCGTGCTGCACGCCGACACGTCCGTGACGGTGACCGACGACGGTCGCGGCATCCCGGTCGACATCGAGCCGAAGACGGGCCTGAGCGGCGTCGAGGTGGTCTACACCAAGCTGCACGCCGGCGGTAAGTTCGGCGGCGGCTCCTACCAGGCCTCCGGTGGTCTGCACGGGGTCGGTGCCTCCGTGGTCAACGCCCTGTCCGCGCGCCTCGACGTCGAGGTGGACCGCGCCGGCAAGACGTACCGCATGACTTTCCACCGCGGCGAGCCGGGCACGTTCTCCGACCCGGCGTCCGGGCCCAGCCCCGACGCGGTGTTCCAGCCGTTCGTCGACCACTCCGAGCTCGGCGTGGTGGGCAAGGTGCCGCGCGGCCGCACCGGTACCCGTGTGCGCTACTGGGCCGACCGGCAGATCTTCCCCAAGTCCGCCGTGTTCAGCTACGACGAGCTGGTCACCCGCGTTCGCCAGACGACGTTCCTGGTGCCCGGCCTCGAGATCCTGGTGCGCGACGAGCGCGGGCTGCCCGGCACGCCGGGCGAGGACGGGCCGCACGAGGAGGTCTTCAAGCACAGCGGCGGCGCCGCCGACTTCGTGGAGTTCCTCGCCCCCGACTCACCGGTCACGGCGACCTGGGTGCTGCAGGGCGCCGGCACGTTCAAGGAGACCGTCCCGGTGCTCGACGAGCGCGGCCACATGTCGCCGCGCGAGCTGCAGCGCGACTGCGAGGTGGACATCGCGCTGCGCTGGGGCACCGGCTACGACACCGAGGTGCGTTCCTTCGTCAACATCATCTCGACGCCCAAGGGCGGCACGCACCTGACCGGGTTCGAGCAGGGTCTGCTCAAGGTGATCCGCAAGGGTGTCGAGACCAACGCGCGCAAGCTCAAGGTCTCCACCAAGGACGGCGCGGAGCGCATCGAGAAGGACGACGTGCTCGCCGGCCTCACCGCCGTCGTCACCGTGCGCCTGTCCGAGCCGCAGTTCGAGGGGCAGACCAAGGAGGTGCTGGGCACCGGTCCGGTGCGCCAGATCGTCTCCCGCGTGGTCGAGAAGGAGATCCAGGCGCGCCTGACCTCCGCGAAGCGGGACGAGAAGACGCAGGCGTCGCTGCTCCTGGACAAGGTGGTCGCCGAGATGCGTGCGCGGATCACCGCGCGCAAGCAGAAGGAGATCTCGCGCCGCAAGAACGCGCTGGAAACCTCTTCGCTGCCCGCGAAGCTCGCCGACTGCCGCTCGAACGACGTTGAGCGGTCCGAGCTGTTCATCGTGGAGGGCGACAGCGCGCTCGGTACCGCCAAGCTCGCGCGCTCCAGCGACTTCCAGGCGCTGCTGCCGATCCGCGGCAAGATCCTCAACGTCCAGAAGGCGTCGATCAGCGACATGCTCCGCAACGCGGAGTGCGCGGCGATCATCCAGGTGCTCGGTGCGGGCTCCGGCCGGTCCTTCGAGATCGAGGCCGCCCGCTACGGCAAGATCATCATGATGACCGACGCCGACGTGGACGGCGCCCACATCCGCACGCTCCTGCTGACCCTCTTCTACCGGTACATGAAGCCGATGGTGGAGGCCGGGCGGGTGTTCGCGGCGGTCCCGCCGCTGCACCGCGTCGAGGTGATCGGTAACGGCCGCCGCAAGAACGAGTACATCTACACGTACTCGGAGGCCGAGCTGGGTGCCACGCTGAAGAAGCTCGACAAGGCAGGCCGCCGCTACAAGCCGGACATCCAGCGGTACAAGGGCCTGGGCGAGATGGACGCCGACCAGCTCGCGGAGACGACTATGGACCCGCGCTTCCGCACGCTGCGCCGGGTCACCGCGGAGCACGCCGAGGCGGCCGAGCGCGCGTTCGAGCTCCTGATGGGTACCGACGTGGCGCCCCGCAAGGAGTTCCTCATCGCCGGTGCGGCCGAGCTGGACCGCTCGCGCATCGACGTCTGACTCGGGGGTGCGTGGGGGCGGCCCGCCGAGGGCTGGGACGGCCGCGCCGCGCGGTGCGTGCCGACCTACACTCGCCAGCGTGAACACGACTTCTGCCCGCCCGCTCCGGGCGCTCGGTGCGGCGGCCGCCGCACTTCTCCTGACGGGTCTGCTCGCGGCCTGCGGCGCGACCGGTGAGTCCGGGACGGCGGCCACGGCGACGACCAGCGCGCCGTCGGACGCCGCCTCCAGCAGCGCCGCGCCGTCCGACAGTGCCGCGCCGTCCGACGGCGGAGAGACCCTCGCGTACGCGGGGCGCACCGGGTCCACCGCCCTGGAGCTGCTGCTCGAGGCGGACCCGTCGGCCGAGGTCACGGGCGAGGGCGAGAACGCGTACGTGACCGCGATCGGCGGCCGTGCGGCGGACGACGCCAAGAGCGAGTTCTGGGCGCTGTCCGTGGACGGCGAGCCCGCCCAGGTCGGAGCGGGCACACTGGAGACAACGGACGGTCAGGAGATCACGTGGACGCTCGAGACCTACTGAGCACGGAGCCCGGCCGTCGCGACCTGACGGTCCGGGAGCTGTCCCGCCGCTGGTGGCGGCCCGCGATCGTGGTGCTGGTGCTGACGGCCGCTGTGCTGTGGCGGCTGGTCGCCCCGGAGCTGGGCGCGCCGCCGAACCTTGAGATCGCTACCGCTGCGACCTTCCTCGCGGTGCTGCTGCTGCGCAACCGATGGGCCGCTGTCGTTCCGTTCGCGGTGGTCGCGGTGAGCGACGCGCTGCTCGGCAACACCCAGATCATGTGGTTCACCTGGTCGGCGTGGGCGGTGGTGGGCGTTGGCGCGATCGTCGCGCGGCACCTTCGGGGCCCGAGCCGGTACGCGGCCGCGTTCGGCGTCGGCGTGGGCGGCTCGCTCTGGTTCTTCGCCTGGACAAACTTCGGGGTCTGGCTCATCGACGGGATGTACCCGGCGACGCTTGACGGGCTGCTCGCGAGCTATGCGGCGGGTCTGCCGTTCCTGCGCACCATGCTGCTGGGCAACCTGGTGCTGGTGCCGCTCGCCGCCGTCGTCGCCTCTCTGGTGGAACGCGCCGAGGTGGCCGTCGTCGCCGCGCCGACGGCAGTGGAGGGCTAAGCCGTCCCAGTTGGCTGTCGGGTGGCGCGAGTGACTTCGGTCGGGGGGGGGGGGGTTGGGGGGGGGGGGGGGCCGGGGGGGGGGGTGCCACCCCCCCAGGAGA